>DAOPYA010000011.1:0-60304 GCA_035352635.1 Candidatus Rifleibacterium sp. | reverse complement strand
GTTCATCGAACCTGCTGCAAGATTGATGATCTTGCGTTTTTCCATGATGGTGAGAAAACTGCCTATGTCTTTGAAAGTGCCGAGGATCGTCATTTCAACCGGAAGTTCAGACCAGTCTTCAGCTCTGACCAGTGGTGAAATGCGGATATCCTGAAACTTGACCTTGAACTTGTTGGCAACGGTTTCGGTTGAATCGAGAAGCTTGGGAACAACTGTGTTCAGCTGGTTTGATTCCATCTGCAGCTTATTCTTCTGCTCGTTCAACTTGGCAATTTGCGCTTTCAGCTGGGTCATCTCTTCTTCGATGTTGGCAAGCTGAGCTTTTTGCCTTTCAAGATCTTCGATATCAAGTTTAATCTTATCGCCTGCTTCAACAAGAGGCTGGTAGTAGTTCATGTAGAAGAATACGCCTGCTCCGGCTGCCAGAACCAGGAGGAATATTGTTACAACTGCAAAGTTATTCATTGATCAGCCCTCCAGATTCTTTTCGCCAAGGTCACGTTTAATACGGCACTGAATTTCAAAACGCCAGACCGGCATTTTTTCATAGATGTTTTTGGTGGCACTCGTCAGAAACACTTCTTCGAAATGCTCATGACCCTGAAGTGACTGAATGAACTGTTGAATGCCCTTGGTCAGCTGACCGCCGGTTTTGGGTTCTTCAGCTCCATCTTCATTGCATGAATATGCAGTGATGGAAACGCGTCTGTCAGAGTCGATACGCATGTTGGTGATCCAGACTGTTTTTTCAGGGACAACGCTGGTCAGATTGCTGAAAGCCTGTGACCACTGCAGCAGTGTCGCGCCCGACAACTGCTTGAGCTTGGTAATGTCAGACTCAATTTTGCTTTTTTCCTGGCGAAGCTGATCTTTGATGTCGAGTCTTGAACCTTCGCGGGCGATTTCTTCTTTCAGGTCAGCCTGGGTCTTCAACAGGTCATCGTTCATGCCATCAATGGCCAGAATTCCTGCATAGAAACCAGCACCGATACCGATGAGACCAAGAAAGAAGAAGATCGCTGCAAACGGAACTTGAATTGGCTTGCGCCGCTTGACCGTTAATAGATTAATTTTAATCATATTAGTCTTCTTTCACCCCTCTTAATGCGAGCCCTATCGCAACCGTATACTGCTGCAGGCTGTTGTAGAGGTCGTCCGGGTCGGGTGCGGTCACGGCAATGCCTTCGAGAGGATTGCCCATGTTTACGTCCACACCCAGTTCATTCATCAAAAAGGTGTTGAAACTGCGAAGATTGGCGCTGCCGCCCGACAGAATGATGCGGTGAATCAGTGGTTCGCGTGATTGGGCCTTGAAGTAGTCAAAAGAACGACGGATTTCAGATGCAAGTTCTTCGACCGTCGTTTTAACTACTTCAGAAATCTCGTTGCCACCGGCTTCGCCAATATTGACTTCGGCTTCTTCGAGCTTGATCGATTCGGCCTGGTCGAATTCCTGTTTCATAACGTCTCTGATCATTTCGGTGATGTTGTTGCCGGCAATCGGAATATTGCGCGTAAACAACAGAACCCCTGATTTAAGAACCGAAATGTTCGTGGTTCTGGCACCCGCATCAATGATGGCTACGACTTCGCCGCCTTCCTGCGAACTGGCAGTCTGCTGGAAGGAGTCTTCCAGGGCGTTGATCGCCGCAATGGTGTCAACATCGACGAGTTCTGGAGAAATCCCTGAACTCTTCAGCACTTCAGTGTAAGAGTTAACCAGGTCTTTCTGCGCCACGACCAGAAGTATCAGAAACTTCCCGCCGCCTTCTTCTTCTTCTTCGATGTTCTTAAGAACGGCGTGTGTAATGCTCACTTCGTCAATAGCGTAGGGAACATACTGCTCGGCTTCGATCCTGACGGTCTGCTCGAGTTCTTCGGGTGACATAATCGGCAACTTGGTGAAGCGCATAATTACGTTCTGCCCTGAGATCGAGGCGAAGCTCCGCTCTACTTTGATTTTTCGTGTTTTCAAGATATCCTTGATGACCGCTGAAACTGCTTGCGGATTACTTACGGCGCCTTCTGTCATCGCGTCAGCGGGCAGAGGGGCCATGCCGTAGTTAATCAGTTCAGGGCCAGAAGGAGTCTTTTTGAGCTGGACGATCTTAACGGCCGAGGTGCCAATATCGACACCAACTGCCGTGTTGCTTGTCCCAAAGGTGAACAAACCCATACGCTCTTTCCTCCAAGGTTCGTCAGAAATTACTTCCCGACAGCTTAAAATTATTACTTGTCAGTTCCATATCGGTTCTTATTGAACGAAATCTGAGCGCTTTTCGCAACTCAAAAACAAAAATTTAATAATCCATGCTTCGCAACGCGACGTTCGAATAATACAAAGCCAGAATCTGCCGGTATGACCAGCCGCGCTTGCCAAGCTCAATCGCACCAGACTGACATAGCCCAACCTGGTGCCCGTATCCCCTGCCAAACAACTCGAGTTTGCCAAGAACCTCACTTCGTGCCGCCCCTGGGTAGTTTATAACCTTTCCAGAACGCGGTGCCACAATTTCCATTTCGGCGCTTAATGCTTGCCAGCCTCCTGATGGCTTTTGAGATCTTTGCAGGCCCTTTGCAGACCAGACGAACATCTGCTGAGGTGCGCCGCCGATAACCGTACCCGAAATAACTTTTGCCCTGTAGCCAGTCGGCAGTTTCGCTTCATCTGCTGGCAATGCCGCAATGGTGCCAGGCGGCAACCGCTTTTCGGCCAGAACAAAAGTTGTGCTCGGCAGATTGAACAACCGCCTCACAGTCGTACCTTTTATTTTAAAGACCCCACGGTTGGTGGTCAAGATCAGGCTGGTAACCCGATCCATACGCCCGGGCGCATCTATTGAGGCATCCCGGAGTTGTTCAAAGCTTATTTTTTCCTGACGAAGAGCGGTGCGCAATTCGTTCAGCCCGATCGACCTCGACCAGCGATAATTGGTGCCTTCGCGGCAGAAAGGGCAGATGACCCGCCGCAGGTAACTGCATGGCGCTCCACCATAAACCTTGTCGTTGTCAGAGGTCATGCCGCCACAGGTTGCGTGATAAAGAGTCGCAATCGGCTTGCCATCAGAAATCATTACAATACCCCGCGTTGCCGCAACTGCCGGGTCGATGGTATCACGCTCAGCGCCAACTCCTGAATAAACCTGGCAATGCGTTGAATCACAGACATCGGCCCCATCGGCACCATGTTTGCCGCGACTCGCGTAAGCATAGGTTCGGGCGATGACTGTCTGCGCTCTGATCGATTCAGCCGGAGCACGCGAGCCTATTTCGCTGCCGATTACGCCGCGAAGGTAGTCTTCGATTCCAACATGGTTGACTACAATGGCACCCTTGGCCGAAAAATTAACCTGAAGGCTGCCACGATATTTTTTGCCGTTGAACTCAAAAATGGCCCTGGCACCCTGAAACAGCAAGGTCTCGCCGGTGTGTTCGTTGCGGCGCTTTTTTCTGCCTGCTTCAGGGAGGCTCCAGTTAAAAACTTCGTTGCTGCGCAGTGATTTTACGCGGCGGCCACGCTGGTTAACAATCTGGCCGCCATCGGGAAACTTAACCGTCAGTTTTTTTGCCAGAGACCCAAGCTTCACTTTGAGCAGCGGTTCAGCAGAAGCCTGCACCTTCACAGTCTCGTTTCGGCTATGCTGCCTCGCCGCAACCACATCTGGAAGAATCAGTGCAGCGAGCGCGACCGCCAGCCACAGCAAACCCTTGCTGCCGCCTACGGAAGCCCTTGTTTTTGCACGACCTTCTGCTCTCACGATTTAACTCCTGTTTCAGAACCTGTATCAATTTTAACGCAATTTTCACGAAATGGATTTAGATACCTTTTGTCATTGCCAAAGCGTTCCTGCTCGCTGAATATACAACCGCAGTATTTTTGCCTGTAAAGTTCGTGCTGCCTGGCTAATTCATGACTCTGCCTGAACCCTGGCCTGAAATCTGTGTAATGAAACTTCACCCCAGTCTGCCTGGCAGCCTCTTCGCCCGTAGCTATAAGCAGTTCATGGTTCTGATATGGGCTTATCAGCAGGGTCGTTGTGAAGGCTTCGAAAGAAAGGCGTGCTGCCGCACGCGCAGCGGCAGTCAATCGCATACGGTAACAGGTGGCGCAGCGGGCCGGGCCATGCTCGCCGGCAATCTCGCTTAAAAATCTCTCAAGGCCATATTCGGTGTCGCCGGCGATGACCTGAAGGCCTAAAATCTCGGCCATTTTTATAAAAGATGCCTGGCGACTGCGAAATTCAACGAATGGGTGGATGTTGGGGTTTTCCCAGAGTAGGGCGGTGTTGCCGGGGCCGGCTATCGGCTCAAGCAACGGGTATGAGCCAGAAAGGCATGGCCCGCAACATGTGTGTAAAAGAATCGCCATCTTAGAGTTCTTCTTTGCCCCCTGCCACGATACCCGCCACGATACCCGAAAGAGTCCAGTTGCGGGCTTTTTCGACTCTGACCTTGATAAAATCACCAATCAGCTCAGCACTACCCGGAAAGTCGATCGAGCGACCGGTGCGCGTTTTCCCGACCAGATGCCCTTCGTTGCGGGCTGCTTCTGATTCAACAAGCACCTCAAAAGTTTTGCCAACCAACTTGTGGCTCTCGGCCAGACCAATGGAATTCTGGGTTTCGATCAGTCTTGCCAGCCTTGCTTTTCGTATTTCTTCGTCGATCTGGCCAGGCAAATCTGCAGCGACTGTGCCGGAACGGGGCGAATAATAATACATAAAGGCCGCCTCATAGCGAACTTCACGCATCAAATCGACGGTTTCGTTGAACTCTGCCTCTGTTTCGCCAGGGAACCCGCAGATGATATCGGTGCTCAGGCTGACACCTGCAACATGGGTTCTGACCTGGCTGATCAACTCAAGATACCGTTCGCGGGTATAACCCCGCTTCATTTCTTTGAGAATGCGATTTGAGCCGGCCTGCACCGGAAGATGATATTGCTCGCAGACTTTGCTGAGTTGTGAAAGCCGCTTAACCGTTTCAAGGGTGAAGTCTCGCGGGTGTGAGGTCATGAAACGCACCCATTTAATACCTTCGATGCCTTCAATGCTCTCTAATAGCGATGCAAAGCCCTCGGGCATGCCGAGATCCTTGCCGTAGGCGTTAACGTTCTGGCCCAGCAGGGTGATTTCTTTGACGCCCTTTGCTGCCAGTTCTCTGATGAATTCTGTCAGTTCATCAGGCGGTCGGCTGATCTCAGGCCCTCGCACATAGGGCACGATGCAATATGAGCAAAAATTGGTGCAGCCCCTGATGATGTTAACCATGGCTGAAAAAGGGCGATGCAAGACAATGCCGTCGGCGGATTCGCCGTCAAAAGCGCCTTTTGGCGCAAAATTGCCAGTGGTTTTTTCGCTTCTCGCCCGTTGCAGCAATAAGGGCAGGTCTTCTATGTCGTTTGGCCCGAAAACCAGATCGACCAGAGGCAAAATTTCGAACAGCTCTTTTTGCATGTTCTGGGCCATGCACCCGGCAATGCCGATGATCAGACTGGTGTTACGCTTTTTTGCATTGATAAGTGATTGAATACGCCCGATGAGTCGCTGTTCAGCATGTTGTCTGACACAACAGGTATTGAAAAGAATCAGGTCGGCTTCAGATTCTTCTTCAGTTTCGCAGTAACCAAGGCGAAGCAGCAGGCCGCGAATGCGCTGGGCATCAGCCTGGTTCATCTGGCAGCCAAAGGTGGTGAGCATGAATTTGTGGTGCGGATTTTCCATAGTGAACCATTCTACCACACTGCTCTTATTGCTGCCCACCCCAGAAATTGCCCGAAATATTCAAAAGCAGCCGGCCTGATAGGCCACGCCGTCGAATCGGTGAAAAATTCTCAATGTGCTCTTAATAATATAGCTCAGGCCTGCTCGTAACGTTGCCAGGCAGGCTTGCCTTCGTAGACGTCAATGTAATAATCATGACGAAGAAGTTTGCCGGCCGCAGCTTCATCGAGAATTATTATTGCCCGGGGGTGAAACTGAAGCAGACTGGCCGGGCATGAGGCTGAGACTGGCCCTTCGACCGTCGCTGCCACAGCATCGGCCTTTTCGGCACCAAACGCGAGCATCAGGCACTGCTTCGCTTCCATGATCGTGCCGAGACCCATGGTCATTACATGCTTTGGAACCTGTTCTTCGCTGCCGAAAAATCGCGCATTCGCTTTTATGGTAACCCTTGAAAGAGTTTTGATGCGAGTGCGTGAACTCAGTGATGAACCGGGTTCGTTGAAGGCCAGATGCCCGTCATGCCCAATGCCGAGCACCTGAAGGTCGATGCCGCCCGCCCTGCGTATCGCAGCTTCATAGGCTTCGCAACTGGCAACTATGTCTTCAGCACGCCCGTTGGGTATATGCGAGGCATCGGCGGCCAGATCTATTTTCTGCAGCAGGTTTCGATGCATCTCGTTGAAAAAAGAACAGGGGTTTGCCGGGTCAAGGCCAATATATTCATCAAGATTGAAGGTCTTGACATGCTTGAAAGATAGCCCTGCCTCGCGGTGCATGCGAACCAGTTCGTTGTATAGCCCGAGCGGAGTAGAACCAGTGGCCAGCCCTAATACTGCCGCCGGGTTTTTGTTAATCAGCCCCGCAATAATAGTTGCCGCAAGCTTGCTGGCTGAATCCCTGTCTTTTTTTATGATTACTTCCATAAGGAGCCTTTCTGCGTTTAGTAGTTTTTTGCATGCTACCACGCCCGCCCGCATCGTTCAAACTTATGTAATCGCGATGGTAGTCGCATTAAGCTGTGGCTCTAATTCACCCTCTGACAACCCTCGGGCTTCTTGAACGCTGGCTCGAAGCAAAAGTCTGCCGCCGCATTCTTTTTGTTAAGATACCCCTCCTCGCCACCACGGTGTTTGAGAGCGAAGAAGCCTCGTTAAAAGAAGCCCAGTATATGCTGGGCGTTAAACTACTTGACGTACTTCATTGACGGTGAGCGTTTTTAACGGTTTGCCGGTCAATCAAAATACCCGCCTGTATTGAAGTATAGCGTTCTGCAGATATAGAACAGCCGAATCACAATGGAACATCGTGACTGCAACGCCGCGAATAAAAACAATAACGATTATGATTTGCGCTGACGGGGTTTGCGGGCGCGTGCCGGCGAATCGTAAGGAGCTGCGGGTTCGCAGACAAGGGGGGTGTCGATGGCGAGTTTTTCGATCTGTTCGATGCTTAACCCGGTAATTTCGCCGATTAGAGATAATGGCATGCCTTTTGCCAGCATTTTTCGGGCTACCTCGGCCTGGTTTTGCTCGATGCCTTCGCGCTTGGCCATGCCGTAGTCAGAATAAAGGGCCATACTTGCCATATAGTGCAGGTCATAAGAGTGACGGTTGTAAGCCATTCGGTCTGCTTCACTCAGCTTCAGAATGTCGAGGCGGTCTTTGGCTTTCTGTATTCCCTTGGCTTTGAATCCGGGTTTTATTTCTTCATTTTTCAGAAAATAGATCCATTCGTCGAGGGTGTTCTTAGCTACGTCATTAAAATTGTTAACCTTGATCAGATAATACTCCGGGAAGATCTCGGAAGGTGAGGCCTGCCTGAACACTTTTTTCTGCTGACTGCTCAATGCCAGTTCGTCTTGAAAATTAAGGCCGATAAAAGATGTCTGGCCGTGGTAAATGTAGTCTTTGCCATGCCCAAGGTTGAAATAGAGAATATTGACCGAAATGACTTTGGCGATCTCTGAATAAGCCATGCCTTCAGGCAGGTGCTCGCATATTGCTGTTGAGGCGGCAAACAGCATGCGCTGAAAATAGTCATATTCTCTTTCATACTGGATTTCAATGATGACGATCTCATTTCTGGCGTTGACGACCTTCAGGTCAAGGCGATTGGCTTTCTGACCGGGATGATTTTTATTGCTTTCACTTTCAAGAATCGAAAGTATCTTTATATCGTCTTTGAGTAATTCCGATAGAAAACCTTCAAGAATGACAAAATTGGCTTTGCTGCGCAAAAGCCTCTTGATTGCCCAATCGAAACTTACCAGCCTGCGTTTTTTGAAAATCATCCCAAAACCTCAGAAAAACAAATCTCTTCGCTGCCAGTATAACTCGAATAGCCTGCCTGCTGCAAATTTTGTAAATTTTTTGGAATTCTGGAGGGGGGTCTTAAATCTTCGAACCACAGTATCAGCTTTTTTTACCTTAAAGCAGCAGTTTTGCCCCGACAAATGGCGTTCTAAGGCACTAATTCAGAAAAGAAAGAACTCAAAGCAATTTTTTGGGGGGAAATATGTTGTTTTAACACCCCCAAACTATGTACATATCTGTTATTATTTACAGATCAGTCAAAATTCGCCTGTGAGGTTAAGATGATGGAACGCACGCACTATTTCTGGCGCTCTGTTTCTCTGTTTCTTGCAATTATGATTCTAGGGGCGGCTGTTTCTGCTCTCGCCGCTGAAAAACAGATAAAGATCAAAGTTGCCCAGTATGCGAAAGACCTTGAGTTCAACTGCCCCCAAGGGGCCGCCTGGGAACTCGGCGGCCAGAACGGGCGAATTCAACCCGGCGAAAAATGTCTGCTTGCCGGCGTCATGGCCAGCAAAGCCCGCAAACTCTATCACGTCATGGTTTCGCAAACTTCCCTGGCCGATACTGAGCTGCTGCGCAGCGATGAAGAAAAATGGCGCAAGCTTGGTTACCCGGTTAAAACCATGCAGGTTGGCCGCGTCTTCTACGCCGAAGACGGCACCACCCAGCTCTATGATAACCGCAAGGCAATGGTTGAAGTCGGCGTGTTTAACGACCAGGCTTCGGCTCAGGCTCTTGTCGATCGCCTGGCGGCCAGCGGCCAGTCGAGCTGGGTTTATGAAGAAGTCGTTCAGCTCGCCAAAGGCTCACTATCTCTTTCAGTCAATGGCATATTCAAGGCAACAGGCAGCGAGTTTGCCCTTCTGCCACAACAGACCGCAAACCTCAAAAAAGTTGAATACGGTGCCGGTTATTCGTGGCATGGCTATGCCGACCGCGATTTCACCGGTTCACTATTGATTAGATACGGCGCTCAGGATGCGATCGATTGCATTCTCACCACCGGATTCGAAAACGTTCTTGCCGGGGTGGTTCCCTCAGAAATCTCTGCGAAGGCCGAAATTGGCGCTCTCCAGGCCCAGGCCGTTGCCGCCCGTGGCGAGATCATGGCCAAAGTTGGCACCCGCCATGTTGGCGAGGGCTTCGATACCTGTTCTGAACAACATTGCCAGGTTTATTCAGGCAATACAGCCTATTCTATCGATGTTGGCAGAAAAATCGCGCCCACGGCCGGTCAGGTGTTGACCGATGCACGTGGAAACATTCTCGATGCCGTCTATTCGGCTAACTGCGGCGGCCATAGCGAAGCCTGCCACCTGGTCTGGACAACCCAGCCGAACCCGATTCTTGGCGGCAACTGGGACTGCGCGGCCCCGCCGGCCCTCGATCTGAGCGAAGAAGAACAGGTCGGGGTCTTTATTCGCAATCCGCCCGCCTGTTACTGCAATAACCCGAACGTTGAAGGTGGCAGTCGCTTTCGCTGGAACAAAGCCATCGTCGCCAATGACTGGAAACGCGTCGAAACCACACTTGGAATCGGTCGTATCAAAGATATTAAAAACATCGCCCGTGGTGTTTCGGGGCGCATTTACCGCATGACCTTTGTTGGCGAAGCCGCAGAAAAAACGGTCATGAAAGAACTGAATATCCGGCGCCTTTTTGGTGGTCTGGCAAGTGCCTGCTTCGTTGCCAACTGGAAAAAAGATGCAACCGGCTTTATCAGCGGTGCCGAATTGTTGGGTGGTGGCTTTGGTCACGGGGTTGGCATGTGCCAGACCGGTGCCCAGAGTCAGGCAAAACAAGGCTGGACTTTTCAGCGGATCCTGGCCCACTATTTCCCCGGCAGCCAGCTGAAAAAGATGTATTAACTGGATTTACCCGACTGACCTTGATCCACCAGACTTCCCTGATTATCTGATTTATGGCCCTGATAAAAGCCTGGCTGGTTTTTTTGGGGGTAATGTGCGAAAAGCAACGGCGGCTGAGAGTAATTACTCTCAGCCGCCGTGTTTTGTTAGAACTGTTTAAGTGTGTTGCGGGGTTCGTTGGAACGAACCGAAACCGCCAGAACCGCTCAGCCGCCGATGTTTTTGAGGATCAACGCTTTATACTGTGGCAGTTTCTGATAGATGACCGCGCCCGGGCAAGATTTGGTTGCAAAGTCGCAATGCCCGAACAGGCTTGTTTCTGGGTTAACTTTGTAAGTCGAAGCAAGCCATGAAAGCAGATTGAGCAATGATTCTTCAATGGCCGGATTCAGCTGGTCGGCATTCGGATCGTAATTGCCGATTACGCAGACGCCTACTGAATTGGTGTTCGGTGAGCAGTGTGCTCCAACAACGCCTTCGGGGCGGCCCTGGTAAATGACGCCATCTGGCCCGATAAGAAAATGGTAGCCAATGTCGGCCCAGCTGGTTTTGGGGTCATCCATGTGGTAGTTCTGAATACCGCGAATTGTGGCAGCACCTTTGTATGAGGCCTGGTTGGGCAGATAGCTGTGATGAACGATCAGGCGCTGAACTACATGGGGGGTATAGGCAGATTTGGCTGGTCGGGCGCCCCACGCGCTCCGGGCGATGACCGCAGGCTTGGCCCAGCTGGCTTTGGTCTCAAACGGTGCCGGCTTCTGCATAAAATATTGCATTTTGCTTTCTTCGAGATAATTGCCCTGAACAGAAAAGCTGTTGATGGTGGTCTTGCCTCTTTCAGGGTCTCTGACGATGAACATCAGCTGACAGGCTGATACCGGGGCGATTGCCGAAAAATGATATTCGGCATCAAACGCCAGGTAGCCAGTCCAGCGGTTATTGCTGGCATATTTGAACCTGGTGTAGCATCTTACAAGTGCTTTTTCGGCCTTGGCCATGTTAACGGCAACGATAATATTGTTTACGGCTTTGTCCATGTCCATGATTTCAGTTTCAAACTGGCCATAACTTGAATTAACGACGGTAAAATCAGGATTGCCATTGATCTGAACATCAGGAACGTCTACAGTTGCACTGACCATGGTCGGAACCAGTAAGGTAACCAGCAATACCAGCAGAAAAAAACGTTTCATTTTCATCATGCCTCACCTCAATTTGCGACTTTATTTGTGAATTATAACAGATAATTTTAAATTTGCGCAAACAAACAGCCCGCTCAGTGCTGGTGCACCTTGAGCGGGCTGTTTATGGTGGGTAAAAGTCAGTTGCTGCGAATTTTATTGAAGAGATCGGTCAGTTGATCGAGGGCGGCAAAGGTATTTTTCAATACCATTTCCAGCCTGGCTTCTTCTTGATTAAGGCGTTTGTCTGGGTGTGTTTCTGGCTTTGGCATGTCAGCTGAGGCTATTTGGGGAAATCGTCGAGATTGCCCGGCCCGAGAGTATTGTGACTGGCTTTGGCGTCAGACTCCGTATCGTCTGCCCCGCAGCCGGTTATCATAACTGGCGATAACATTATTGCCGTTGCAATAAGCATCCACAAGTATTTTTTCACCTGCTGATTCTCCTTTACGCTGAACTTGTAAAGTTTATCGGCAGTTGTTGCTATTTTTGTTAGAATAATCTGACCAGCCTGGCACCCGGAAAATAATGCAGCAGGATTTCGGCAAAGCTTTTACCAGATAGTGCCATCGACTGGGCGCCGGTCTGACACATGCCGACTCCATGCCCCCAGCCGGCTCCCGAAAAATCAGCGGCAACGATAAA
Source organism: Candidatus Rifleibacterium sp. (assembly GCA_035352635.1). GTDB lineage: Bacteria > Muiribacteriota > Ozemobacteria > Ozemobacterales > Ozemobacteraceae > Rifleibacterium. Next base: position 48,569 of record DAOPYA010000011.1, on the reverse strand, counting down.
GCCTTGTTTGTCGCGCTGCCAGGCCGCCTTGAAGAAAGAACTTCGCAGCCCGCCAAAGAGTTGTCTGATCGGCAACTCTTTCAAGACTGTTTTCTCACCGGTTTCACCAATCAATCTCACGCTGATGATGCGCCCTGATATTTCTCTGGCAAACCCGCTGATTTCTTTGATCCGGCCAATTGCCGCCTTAGTCTCGACGCCCTGCCATTCTTTCTGATTCAGACTCTTTTTCCAGCGAAACTTGTCGGCTCCCTCAATGCCGCTTCTTGAACACCAGCATTCCGGAGGGTTGTCGATAAAAGCCTCTGCCTGGGTTTCATCGGTGAGGTCAACCCGGGTGCCGGCGATGATATCCGATGAGCCCTGAAGATGCGGGTCGGGGTTCGAGGTCCAGATATGCTGATTCGCCGATGAATGCCCGCCGCAGTTGGCGCCATAAACCGCATCAAGGATACCGCCTGCATGGTTTTGCAACACCAGGCCTCTGGTCGGGCTGATGTTTTTTTCGATAGCGGCATCGGTTGGCTGCAGGCCTTTGTAGACCTGACAATGCTGCTCTGAGCAAAAATCATAACCTTCGTTAAGATGTCTGACACCTTTTTTGGCGAGCATTTCGCCGCGTGCCGCAACTGCCTGAGCCTGCATAGCTGACTGGGGCGCCTTGGCTGATATTTCAGAAGGCACAATACCGACCAGCAGTTTTTCGAGGTCGGTAATTTCGATGCAGTCGATCTGGTTGTCACAACCAAATTGTATCAACAGATCGCCTGCAAATTTGCGGTCTTCAAAGCCATGCCATGAGTAGCTCTTCGCAAATTCAGCTTTTTTAAGAACACACTGCTGCTCTGCATTGAATCTGAAGCCGGTTAAGCTTTCGGCGATCAGCTTTTTTCCAAGTTTTAGCTGCATGCGGCCGCTGGCCGGCTTGATGTTCTCGATGAAAACCCAGCTCGACTGATTATCGGTTGCCAGCTGGTCTTGAAGTTTGCGTGCTTCGGCTTCTTCGGCGAAAACACCGACTCCGATAAACACCACGCGGTTATCGGGAAACCCGGCCACCGGAGCATTGCCAGCCAAGAAGCGGTGGGTTTTGTACTTCAAAAACCGGTTTTCTATTTCTTTGAGCTGTGCTTCTTCAGCAGCACTGCCAGAGCCAACCATCAGATGGTAGCGACGCTGCGATTCTGTGCTAATCTGCCCGCTGATCGAATAGAGGCGGCCGGGCAACAGTCTGCCGGTTTTTTTGCCAGCCTGCCAGCTCCCGCCGTCTGGCATAAGCATCGACAGAGTTTTCTCATACTGAGCTACTCTTATTTTTACCAGTGGCGCTTCAGCGCTGTTGCCCCGGGTGGCAGGCAACAACAGCAGACAGGCTGCCAGCATGATTGTTGAAAAAAGTTTATTCATGGTCGATGTCTCCCAGAGCTTTATAAAGAACGCCTTCAGCCTGTATCAGCCTGTGTTTAGCCTGGCTGACGGTCAGTTCGCTTCGTGCCAGCAGAATCGCCAGCTTAACATCGCCATCGGCCTCCTGAAGCTTGGCTTCTGCCAGATAATTTGGAACCTGCCCGCCTTCCATGACAATCCGCAGCGCCCGCCGCCGCAATTTGGCATTAGTAGCCCGCATATCAATCATCAGGTTTTCGAAGACCTTGCCAATTTTGATCATGCTGATGCTTGAGAGCATGTTCAATACCATTTTACAGGCAGTGCCGCTCTTCAGGCGGGTCGAGCCGGTTATGACTTCAGGGCCAACAACCGGGTTGATGAGAACATCGGTGGCCGGAAGGTCGCCATAGGGGTTGCAGGTGAGCAGAACCGTGTAAGCTCCGATCGACCGAGCGTATTCGATACCCCCAGTGACGTATGGAGTGGTTCCTGAGGCAGTTATGCCGACCAGAATGTCATTTTTGCAAAAATTGTATTCAATAAGATCGGCCCGGCCGGCGGCCACGTTGTCTTCAGCACCTTCAGCTGCGTTATTCAGCGCCTGGTACCCGCCGGCAATTATCCCCATAACCATGTCGGGGGCGACCCCAAAAGTCGGCGGGCACTCTGAGGCGTCGAGAACTCCGAGTCGCCCTGAGGTTCCGGCTCCAAGATAAATCAGGCGCCCGCCCTTTTTAAAAGCATTAACGATAAGATCGACCGCCTGGGCAATTTTTTCTGAGCAGGCTTCAATCGCTTTATAAATCGCCTGATCCTCGGTGATAAAGTGTTTGACCGCGTCGCGGGTGCTGACCCGGTCAATATAAAGGGTTCGCGGGTTGCGTGTCTCGGTTAGAGCCTGCGGGTTGTCTGCTTTGTTGGATTTTGTTTTAAGCATGTTTTCGTTCATTGTTTCGCTCCGGTATGCAATTGGTTTAAGAGATCCGCTGACGCAAAATCGGTTTTTGCGTGCAGAATCAATGGCCCGAAAGATAGTTCGCAGGCGCGTGGCAGCCAGTCGATGGCGAGTTGCTGCTGCCGGCAGGCGTTGGCAACCAGCCCGGCAAAAGGTGGCCAGCCGGCCCACAGCCCGCCCGAACCCGATGCCGAAGCTTCGGTTAATTCAAGCTGCTGCATCAGGCGCTGCAGCGAACTGACAAGCTGTGTGATTGAGGTGTTTATCATCGTTTCGGCAGCCCTGCTGCCATTCGAAAAAGCATCGGTCAGCACTGGGGCAAAGCTGCCAAGCCGCTGCTGCATGCCCTGGCTGCGATATAGTTCGTCAATGATCAGGCGTCGGTCGAGTTCAGAAAATCTGCTTTTCCATGCGCTGGCAAAGGCTTCGTAACCAGATTCCCCGTCGATGTGTCTCAGCACCCCGGCGACGGCACAACGCCCAAAATAGCTGCCTGAAGGGGCTTCGTCAAGCAGGTAGCCCCAGCCGCCCGAACGGACAGACTGTTTGCCGCGCAAACCAAAGAGAACTGAACCGGTCCCGTTTATGCTCAGCAACCCATCGCGACCACCCAGGCAGGCTGCGTGATTGCAGGCATAGTCAGAAAAAATTTCTACCCCTTCGGCGAGGCGGTCGGCGTGCAATAATGTAGTTCGCAAAAGCCCGGCAGCAGCCTGATCATCAGCTCCGGCTGCGCCAATCAGCCAGAGGTGGGTGTCTCCCCGCAGTGATTGTGCCAGTTCAGTCAATTTAAGGCATAGGCGCTGCAGATTTGCTTCATCTATAACCCGCAGATTAGTCGAGGAAAACCTGAAATCTCGCAGGCAAACCCCCGCGCCGAAGCAGGTTCCCTTCAGCTCAGTGCCGCCCCAGTCGATGCTGATCGTCAGCCGGCTCACTGTAACGCTCCCTTGCGCATGCCCTCAAGCATATACCTTGAGAAAAACATGAAGACGATGACCATCGGCACCGCCGCCAGGGTGGCCCCGGCCATCAACAGCCCGAAATCCATCATCTGTTGATCCTGAAGGGTCGATAACCCGACCGTGAGAGTGTAATAACGCTCGCTGTTCAGGGTGATGAGCGGCCATAAAAAGGCATTCCACTGGGTGATGAAGGTAAAAATGCCCGATGTCGCGAGAATCGGCATCGACAGCGGAAAATATATGTGCCTGAAGACCTGGTATTGGCTAGCTCCATCGATCTGAGCAGCTTCAGACATCTGTATCGGTATCGAATCCATATACTGCCGAACCATATAAACGCCGAACGGTGAGGCGATGGCCGGCAGAATCACTGACCACAGGCTGTCGATCATGCCCCATTTCGCCATGAACAGAAACAGGGGCAGCATGACTATCTGACCTGGTACCATCATCGCAGCCAGCAATACCATGAAGATCGCCTCGCGACCTTTAAAACGGCCGGCCGCAAAACCAAAAGCCGCCAGGGCGTTAAAAATCGTCTGGGCTAGGGTTACAGCGGCCGAAACCAGAAATGAATTGATGCTCCAGCGCAAAATATTGCCCGCATTCAGCAATACCTTGAAGTTTTCAAGGGAAAATTCACCGTAACGGGGTGGGCTGGCCGAGAGAGCGTCAGGCGATGTGAAAGCGGTTATCAGCATCCAGACCAGGGGGCCGCCGGTCAGGATCAGCCCGAAACTGAGCATTAACAAAGAAAGCTGGTTAGCAAATTTTCTGCTCATGCGAGGTATTCGACCTCCTGACGGGCAAAATACTTCTGGGCAACCGTAATTACCATGATGGCAATAAAAAGAATCAGTGCCATTGCTGATGACAGGCCGAAGTCAAAATCACGGAACGCTGAGGTGTAAACCCGATAAACAACCACCTGGGTTGAAATGCCCGGGCCGCCATCAGTTAGCATCAGAACCTGGGCAAAGACCTGCAGGGCGGCAATGGCACCGGTAATCATCAGAAAAGTGGTGGTGCCACCCAGCAACGGAACTGTAATATGCCACCACTTTCGCAATGGCCCGGCACCTTCAAGATCAGCAGATTCATACAGCGATGTCGGTATGTTCGCCATTGACGCCAGATAAATCAGCATTGAACCGCCCGGAGATTTGAGTATGCCCGACAGAATGACAGACCAGAATGCGATATCAGGGTCGGTCAGCCAGCCGATCGGCGCCATACCGAGCCAACGTAGTGTCGTGTTGCACAGCCCGACCTCGGTGTTGAATATCCAGCGCCATACCATCGTCAGAACCACTACTGAAGCCACGCCGGGCAGATAGTAGGCAGCCCTGAAAAAATTCTTCAGCCGGCCCTTCATGCCATAAATAAGGCTGGCCACCACCAGGGCGGTAAACACGTTTGCCGGCACAACGATAAGGCTGTAGAGCAGGGTATTTTTGCAGGCTTTGACGAACTTTGGATCACCAATGGCTCTTATAAAGTTGTCGATCGTGTAACCGCCAACCTCGCCGATCCGGTAGTCTCTGAAAGCCAGAATAAGAGCGTCTGCCAACGGGTAAAACAGGAACAGACCGGTAATGGTAACCGCCGGCACAATCATGATCAGGTGTGCCTGACGCGATAGTAAAGCAAAAATCAGTGCCAGAATCGAAATTACCGCTACAATTCGTGCAAAAAGGCTGCTCTGGTTGATATCATCTTTCATTGAGCCGCTTTCGACCGAAAGTATGCGGTTGGCACGCTCACAAACTGCCTGCATGGCTTTTTTAGCAGGCAATTTGCCAAGCAGAGCCTGCTGCAATGATGATTCAAATTCTTCGTCGATTTGTGGCCAGCGACTGTCGGCATAGGTCGACTGACCTTCCTGCAGAATTTTCCAGGCTGCGGTCATCTGCGGGTCATCAGCATAAATATTGCCGGCGCTGGCGCGGGTCGGAAACTGCGTGTAATGAACGAGGTCGCGCTGGTTCTCTCCGCTGGTGAGAAATTCTGCCAGCTGCATCGCGAGGCGCACCCGCTCTTTATCGGGATTTCTGAATACATAAAACCCGGAAGTGCCGAGAAAAGAAGCATTCTTGTTGCTTGTGCCGGTTGGGAAGTGCACCACCTGAAAATTCATGGGGAATTTGGTTTTAAGGGCATTGATGCCCCATAAACCGAAAGCACCGGCGGCCAGACGGTGTTCTCGCCCGAAGGCAGTCCAGATATCGTTGGCAGTGCGCCCACCGCTGTCAGCCGGGATGATTTTGTTCTCTTTCAACTGGTCGATCCAGGCGATGCCTTTAAGAAAGTCTTCTGAGTCGGCGCTGAAACGACCGGCATCATCAATCAGCCGACCCCCGAATGCCATTGCGAAAGGCAAATTTGCTGTCTCGTCTTTTTGAAAATACAGGCCGAGCGGGTAATGGCCGTGCTGACCTTTCTGATAATCTTTGATGCGCTGCATGGCCGAAAAGAATTCGTCGGTGGTCCAGCGGCCATCAACCGGGGTCTCAACACCCGCTGCCGCAAAAATATCATTGTTTATATAAAGCAGCTGCCCACCCATATACCATGGCCAGCCATAGATTCGTTCTTTAACCCTGAAAGCTTGCAGGGCGCCGGGAAAATAGTCTGACAGACCGGTTTTGTCAATGTAGTCGTCAATCGGTTCGATCAGGTTTTCTCTGATGAACAGCAGGGGCACCGTTCCGGGGGCGACATCGGGGTTGTTGCCACTGATGGCGGCTATTTTAAGCTTTTCGTGGCCTCGTTGCCAGGTCAGTTTGGTCAGTTCAACCCGCACCCCGGGGTGCAGGCGTTCGAATTCTGTTATTTTTCTGGTGATCCAGGTGAAGCGGTCGGTGGTCTGCCCAGGCTCAAGCCAGCGCGGGAAATCCCAGATTTTCAGGAGCATTTCGCCAGAAACCTGCGGTGAAACGATGATCAACAGGCACAAAATCAGCAGCTGGCCTGTGATTTTGCTGGCCCTCTTTAAATTGGCAACTTCTCTTGATAAAAAGCTCATAATTAGACTTTCACCCTTGCACAGAAGAATTGTTTGGTTTAGAATAACTGCCAGTAGATTTATGCACAAGCAAAATCATAAAGCCGGCATTAAATGTGTCTTGCCCTATCCCACCCGGGAAAATTTAAAACGTCTGGAATGAATAATGGACAAATCAATTGAACAGCTCGTGGAAAAGGTAAAAGCTGACCCGAAAAATCCCGAACTTCTCAAGGAACTCGGTAATCTCTATTTCCGCCAGGACCAGTTCGATCTGGCTATCGAGCAATATCAGGCCGCTTTGGCGTTGAATCCTGGTTATTACAAGGCGTTTTACAACCTTGGCAACACCTATTACAAAATGGAACAGTTTGAAAAGGCCGTGCATTTCTGGCACGAAGCCATCAAGATCAAGCCTGATTTCGATCATGCTTACTTCAATATCGGTTATCACCACTTCCAGAAGGGTTTTATGCGCGAAGCCATCAAGGCTCTCCAGGAAGCCGCCCGCATTAATCCGGGTGCTGCCGATACGCACCACTACCTCGGGCTTGCCTACCATTCGACCAATCAGTTTGATGATGCAATTCTTGAATTTAAAGAAGCGATAAAACTCGACTCTGAAGAACCCGATTACCATTATAATCTTGCTAATACCAGCTATGACAATGGTGATTACCAGGTTGCCGCCGCAGAATGGGAAGTCACTCTGCAACATCGCCCGAATGATTCAAAGGCCCGCAACAATTATTGTGACGCGCTCCTGCAGCTTGGGCGTTTCGAAGAAGGCCTGGTCGAAATTGAAAAGGTGCTCGCTGCTGAACCGAATTATCCCCCGGCGATCTGCACCAAGGGCGAACTTCTCGAAAAGACCGGTCGAAAAGACGAAGCTCAAAAGCTCTTTAACAAGGTTCTAGAACTCGTCAAAGGCACCGAAAGCTGGGAACTCCTGTATAAATACCTGCTTGGCAAACTTGGCCTCGAAGCCCCGGTCGCTAATGACGACAATTCTGATGAACAGCCTGCCCCCCGCACAGCGAAAACCCCCAGAACCAAAGATTAACCCCCCCGGTAACCATTTTAAATAAAAAAGCCGTGTGCTCAGGCACACGGCTTTTTATATTTAAAGATTCAGCTGTTTTCAGGCTGTTTTGTTCTTTTTTCCGTTATTTTTTGCCACGACGAACCCCGTCGGGTTAACAAGATAGTCATACAGTGCTTCTTCGGCCTTATAGTGCTTGCCGGCATCCTGCCCGTCGATGATCACCTTGCCACTGGTAAAGATTTCAATCAGCATATTGTCTCCTTTGTCGCTTATGAACTTATTTGTTGCAGATCTCGGGTTCGTGGTCTCAGTTTCCTTCGTTCTGTATTTCCTGTATCTCCTCCTCAGTCAGTTCAACCGGTGTCAGATCACGATCAGGAACTGTCGAATCGACTTCGCCGTTCTCGTCGGTTGGCGGTTGATCCTTCTGGTTCACAAAATTCTGCATACGCAGAACTTCGAGTTTCGCATTCAGCTGGCGCTTGACCAGTTCTCCGATTCCAGGCGCCGCGAGTCTTTTAAGTATTTCAACTTCTGCCTCACTGGCCTTTCCTGCCAAATTCATGCAGTCGGCCCATAGCAGAAAAGCGCGCATCAGGTCAGGCTTTTCCAGCAGCAATCCTTCGAGAATTTTTGCGCCGGCGGCCGGGTCGCTGCTCAGATAAATTTCTGCCAGTTTGATGGTCAGATTATGGTTCTCGGGCAACTGGTTTCTGGCGCTTTCGAGAAGGTCTACGGCGATCGACGACCTGTTGAAAATCAACATTTCATTACAGGCTTTGATAACCTGCCTTGCCAGTTCATCGTTGAATGGAATGCGTAGAACTTCAGGCTTAATAAGCTTGATTTGTTCGTTGTTGTCGATAATCACCGCCATGCGCAGCAGGTTGATCAGCAGTTCAGGGTTCAGGGTTACCAGTTTATCGGGTTTCAGCCGCTCAAGAATCTCGTCAGCCATTTCAACAAAGTTTTTGCCGCCATCGTCGTTGCCATCAGGCGGTTGCTGATGGTTTTCGACATAGAGAAGCCATGCGTCTATCCAGGCCTGATAAGTTCTTAAGTCCTGAGCGGCCGCCGACATCAGGTGTCTGGCACTGGTCATCGCTTTCTTTTCCTGGCCGGTGAGGCCGAGAATCTTTATATACAGCAGGTTGTCATCGATTGAATCAACTGGTCGCATGTTGATTCGTTCGAGAGCTTTTTCGTATTGCTTTTCTTCGATCAGAAAGCCGATAAGCTCACGTTCAAGAGTGCCGGTGTCGGCGCCTGGAATCTGCTTCTCGCGTTGAATGAAACTTTCGAACTTGTCGGTAGCACGGGTGGTGACAATCAGATCTTTGATGCGCTTTCTGACCGGCAGGGTGAGCAGTTCGCGACTGGTGATGCTCAGCAGCAGGTCGAGAGTGTTTTCTGCTTCGTAACTGTCTGCAAACCACGCGGTTACGAAAGTCTGCAATTCGGCGACCAATGGGCTTTTGCCCGCCAGCCTGCTGAATGAAGCACGGTAGCGTTCGGCCAGTTCCTGGCGCCCGAGCATACACGAAATATAAGTTGCCTTAAACAGAATATCCTGATTTTCAGGCATCGCTTCGAGAGCTTCATCGCAGAGCTGCAGGGCCTGGCCGAATGATTCACCCGAAAGATAGACTTCAAGGCTTTCTTTGAATTTGCCACGATACTTGTTCATTCCGATGTCAGCAAGAATCTGGCTGGCTTTGGCACCATAGGTTTTGTTGCTGAGCACCCTTTTGAGAAATTTCTCAGCATTGGCAAGGTTGCCCGACTCATACGAAAATTGGCCTGCAAAAAAGATCGCGCCCGGGTGCCTTGGGTTTAGCTTCAGGACTCGCTGAATGTCTTCTTTGGCGGTCGAAAGCTTGCCCTGCTGCGCGGCTGTCTCGATGTTTTTGAACAACCGGGCTTCGATGCCATCGTTGCTTGCCGAGGTATTGATGTTGCTCATCGAGATGCCGGCAAGGCATATTGCCAGCGTGAGAAAGCCTGTCTTGCAATGCTTTCTGATCATGGTGAGGTTATATCCCTCACTTTGCTTGAAATACTGCGTGGTCTGACATCCTGATGGAAAAGGGCGTTCAGCTCGCTTGATGCTTTGCGGCCTAGTGCGCCTGAGTCTTTAATCAGCAGAATATGCTCAAGATGGCGGCGGGCATCTTCAAAGCGCCCATGCCTGCGGTGCAGAACCGCCAGGTTGAAGCGTGACGGCAGATGGTCTGCCAGTTCGATTGCCGAAATGTATTCACGGGCCGCCAGGGCATCCCAGTCGGTCATGTCACCGGGCAGGCCTTCGAGACCACGCTGTTCATAGGTGTAACCGAGAAGAAAGCGAGCTTCTTCAGCCGCTGGTCGAAGTTCGATGGCTTTGCGCAAGGCCCAGATCGCCTGCTCGAATTCGCGCCGGTTCAGGTAGTTGCGGCCGTCGCGCACCCATGACTGATATTCACGCCCGGAATTGTTAAGCAGCGAATAGAAGTTAACCTCGGCCTTGCGGCCGGTAACAGGTGCCATGGCACCGTGCATCATCTGGTTGCTTCGACCGCTGGCAAGATAAGCTTTCGTGCCGGGCAGAAACAGCGCGATAATCACTGCTGTTAATAACAGGAATCTTCTTTTCATTGTTTGCCTTTAAATAAGATTCGGCAGATTCCTGTTTATTAATGAAACAATTCTTCAACTATTCGATCAGATAATCTACACCATCAGGGGTGGCAAGAAAGATGACAGGGTCAGCCTGAGCAATCGAAATTACTGGCTTTTTAGCCTGGAATTTTTCCCAGAATGGTTCCTGGTAGCGTGCATAGCCGCCCCCCCCGGTACTGGTGAATGAAATTCGGCAGGTTTCAGGGTTCAGCTGGTCGAGGCAGATGTCGGTGATCTTGAACCCTGGCCCGGTGGCGGGCGACTCGAGCAACTTGTAATGCTGCCCATCAAATTCACTGATTCCATCGGCACCCTGAATCAGAATTACCCCGCTTGGCATTCTAAAAAGATTCCCGATGGCGCCGATGCGCCCGGTTCCCTCTTCTGAAAGCTGTTTATAGCTCTCTCCGTCAAAAATTTTCTGCAGACCGTTCTCAAGGCCGGTTAAGAGATAATGCTCGGTATTCAGCATGGCCGTGACTCTGCTGTCGTCGCCATTCTCAAAGGCGGCAAGAGCGGCGCTGGCATTGCCAAAATTGAAGTCACGCATATAAACGCCGCTTAATCCGTGCATACGAACGCTTTCAAGTTTTCTGGTGTCGGTTGCCTGCAGAATCTGCCGAACAGAAGCCGGGTCGGTGCGCACCAGATTAGTGCCATCAAAAAAACAGACCTGGGTGCAAACTTTGGCGGGTGCGGCAAAGGCAACAAAGACACGATTCTCACCGTCAATGCTGACGCGTGATGCCATGCCTTCAGGGGCTATTGTTCCTGAGGCCACTGCAATTTTTTGCCACGCTTTCCCGTTCCAGAGCATAACCCCGGCGTCGCCGGTTACCCACATGCTGCCGTCGCGGTCAATGGCAAAATCACTGACCTGCTTGTGAAAGCCTTTGATGCTTGAAGGATTGTAATGCCCGATACTCTGAAGGGTTTTGACATCGTAGAGATGCATCCCGTCATCTTTCGTGCCGATGGCGAGAAGATCAGCAAGAACCCTGATGCGCGTTGGGCGGCATTCGAGAAGGTTCAGCAACTTCCCTTTGCCGGCGATTGACCGCGAAGAATAGCGCAACAGACCGGCATTGGCAGTTCCGGCCCAGGTTTCACCGTTCGGGGCGCAGGCAATAGCGGTTACGCTGTCTGAGGGCAACTTCGAGTTAGCCGCGGTCAGGTGATAACGTTGGCCGTTCGTAGCAAAAAGAATGGTGCCGCTGTCCTGGGTGCCGATCCATAAGCCTTTGAGCAGTGGGGCAATGATGGCCTCACTCTGGCGCTGCTGTGCTATATTTTCGATTGCTGCCTGCAGATCGTTAAACCTTTGATACATATCGAAGACGACCTGAGGGTCTACATTGTTGCTGCCGGCAAACCTGCGGGTGTAGGCGGCGTAATCTCTCTGTAACTGTTCATGGGTGCCGCGCAGTTCGCTGAATGGGTCAGTGTCTTCCAGCATGGCGCCAACCTGATGAGTGCCGACAAAGGCTTTAAAATCCTTGCCGTCAAGGGTATCTTCAGGGGATGCACTGAAGGCCAGGCAGGTCGCCCAGACCCCGGGCAACAGATAATCGACTTTCTCTTTCGCGCTCAGTTGCAGAACGCCGTTTGACGAGGCGATAAATAAACGATTTTTTGCCGCAGCGAAGCTGTTCACCCAGCCGGCTTTTTCAAGCGCTCCGGGGCAAGCCTCAAGCCCATTGGCAGAGATTCTGAATATCCCGCCATTGCAGCCGGCAAAACTGCCCATATCTGAGGTAACAACTGCTGAAAACCCAGTCGGGCTAAGATGCTCGGGGATATTGAATTCCTCGAAGTGGTCGCGGGTAAGCACCCCGGCGGTTCGGTCGCCAGCCACAAAAAGACTGTCTTTTTCGTCAGGATTTCGCGCCATGGCATTAACGTTGATTACTGAACGGAAATCAGCTGCAACCTGATTAAAGGCTAAACTTCCCTGGGAAAAGGTTCCTTTAAAAATCCCCGCCGAAGTGCCCGCGTAAAAGCTGTTTTCGTCATTCGGTGCCAGGGCGGTGACCGTCAGTTCGGGAAAGCTGAAGAGCCCCCCTCCGCTCAAATGCCAGGCTTCATCGGCAAAAATCATCAGGCCACGCTCCGCAGTGCCGACAATTACCCAGTTTGAACCCCCCGAAGGGTTAAAAATCAAAAGCGAGCGAATGTCGTTGCAGGGCAGCCCGTTCAGGCTGTTATACACCGTGAAATAGCCGCTTTTAATGCGCACTGGCGGCACAGTTAACTTCGGAAAATGCTGCGGACCCGGCTCGGGGTTGCAGGCAAAAGTCGCGACCAGCACCAGGAAGGTCAGGGCCAGCACCAGACCCGGCAGACAGAATTTTGGCTTCATCAGATCTTTTCCTCCCGGCATTTATCGCCTGTTGTTCTGATTCTACCAAAATTTCAAAAACCATTCAGCTGAATTGGCGGTATAATTTCAATATGCCACCCGGAGGATAAAACGTGAAAATTTTAAAAACCTCTCTCTTAATCACCCTGCTTGTCGCTCTGTTTCCATTGTTTGTCTATGGCGCCGAGACACCCTTCGCCGAAGGTGCTGATGTTAAAATTGTCAATGTTGTTGCCAGCACTGACTACATCAAAGACATTGACACCGCTGAAGCCGCCGGTGTCGAAACCCCCGAGGGTTTTCCGGTCAAAGGCACGGTCGCCTGTGGCTCAAATCTGCGCCTGCGTTCATGGCCCTGGGGAAATGTTATTTCCACCCATTCTTCTGGCGCCGAACTCAAAGTTCTCGGCGTTTCGGGCGAATTTTATATCGTCGAAATCAATGGCCAGCAGGGTTACATGCATAGAAACTATGTTTCCATCCCCAATAATAACGCTTCACAGGTCGAACCTGATTACCCCGGCGATACCCGTGATGGTGGCGCCCTGAGTCTTGACGAAGGCGTCAAGGTCTCAAAAAGCAAAGGTTCTTCGACGACTGTCGCTTCGGTCACGGCCCCACCCGCCGCGCCGCCCGAAACTTCAACAGGCAAGCCCGGCACCCAGACTGGCTCTAATGGCAAGGTTTTTATTGAAGTGCCGACGAAGTGCCAGATGACCGTCAGTTGCCCGGCCCCAGGTTCTGCCTGCGGCCCCACAGCTTTGGGTATGGCACTGGCCTACTACACTAAAAAAGACCCCGGCTCCCTGGCTTCTTCACTCTGGAACATCTGCGGTTCTACTGCCGATTCAGGAACCGGGCATTCAGGGCTTGCCAAAGGCGCCGCTCATTACGGTTACCCGAATGCCAAATGGCACTATACTGTTGGGCAATCCTGGATTCGCGACCAGATCAAAGCCGGAAAGCCATTGATAGCTCATGTTAAGAACCATTACGTCTGCATCACCGGCATAGATGATTCCGGCAATATATATTATAATGACCCTGGCAGAAGTCAGGTTAAGCAGCAGAAGTCGTTCGCTGATTTCTCGGCCTGGTGGGTTGGCGGCGGTTCTAAGCACGCTGTCATGACGCTTGAATAACCAATTAGAGGAAACAAAATGCTGAAAATTCTAACCCTTATTCTCTCTGTAATTCTCGCCGCTCCGGTTTTGGCCGCGCCTCCCGCCCCAGAAACCTCTGATCGTGGTATTTTCGTTCCCGGCCGCTTTTCATCGATCGCCGCCTGCGAAGAGGGCAATATTTTTCTGCTTGCCAGAGACCAGCGGGTCGTTAAAGTCGCCACCAGCGGTGCCCAGACCTCAATCAGCCTGCCACCTGCCGCAAACGGCCCTGCCGAATTCAGCGATCTGACTGCCGCCGCCGGCAAACTCTATTTATGCGGTTACCCATACTCTGATATTTTTGCCCTCGCCCCTGAAAAACCAGCCGGATACACTCTGCTCAAAACCGGCGCCCCGGCAAAAAACCTGCTCAATATTGCCGTTAAGGGCGAAGGTTTTTGCATTCGCGATGCCGACTTCAATCTGTATCAGGTCATTCCGGGCAAGCCAGCCGTGAGCCTCGACAAAAATGCGGGTCTCGAGTCTGACAAAAGCGGCCGGACAGTAGTGATACCGCCGCCGACCCAGAATGGCACTGATATTGTGCCGGCTGGGCGTGTCTTTAAAGATGACGGCAGATTGTTCTGGGTCGCTCCAGCCCCCAAAGCACCGGCTCAAACGGTTTCGCTAGAATTCCTCGGTGTTGATACCTCAGATAGACACATTTTTTCAGTTATTTCTGCCAGCGGCGAACTTGATGCAGTTCATACCCTGTATGCCGTTAAACGTGGGCGTGTCGAGTCCTCAATGGTTATTCCAGGCCCTGATGGTCTCGAAATGCAGCACTATTGCCGCCTGGCCCCCGATGGCACTGTTATTCTGGTTCAGGCCGACCCGAATGCCCGCGATGGCGTGTGGGTCAAGCGTCTCAATCTTAAAAAGGGCGTATTCATCGGCAAACCAGCGTCAAGGGGTTGACGCTGTCAGAAAGACAATTGTCTGTTCATGCCTGGTTGCAGTCTGATAAACTTTCTGCCGATTTTTGAGTATAATTAACTACAGCTTTAAATTTACAGTTCTAGAGTAATGGAGGTCAGGTATGCCGTTTGCTCCAACTGGCAAAAAGATGATTGCCCTTTTGGCCCTCGGGGTGTTTCTCGCTTTAACCCCGCTTTTGGCTGAGAACCCATTTTCGGGCGGCGCGGTTAGCTTTTCGCAGGCTGGCAATGCGTCCGCTGACTCGGGCCTGTCGGCTGATGCAACCAAAGATGGTTTCCCGATTGAGGGCAACGTCAACTGTCGCTGGCGCCAGAACGTTCGTAGCGGCCCCTGGGGCAAAATCATCGATGGCCTCGCCCCAGGCACCCGGGTCACAATTATTGCCCGCCAGGGTCTCTGGTACATCATCAAGCACGGCAACGGCTACGCCTATCTTCATTCAGCACTTATCGATGTGCCAGGCACCCCAGCCAGTCAGGGCGTCAATAAGTCTCCTTATAAAGATTCAGTCGCCAAAAAGCCAGAGAAGGCTTCACCAGATAACGAAAAAAGCGCCAATACCGAGAAATCAGGTGGAATCAATGGCCCGGCAATTCCAGACTGCCTCATGAAGGGTCTCGCGGCTGCAAAACAGTCGAAATGGTTCACCACTCCCGACAAATGCCTGCAATTTGCCGGCACCGTTGCCTACAAGGGCGGCGCCCATGTCAGTTCGGCCAATTCCATTTACCCGCATAATGCTTACAAGCCCAATAAATCGTTGCGCGGCTCGCGAATCAGCAGCCTTGACGACGCTGCTCTGGCCGGCAAACTCAAACCCGGTATGCTGATTCACGTTAAAGCGGCTTACGACAAAGACCCTGCTTATAACCCTGTCGAAAATGCCCATCACTGGTTTGTCTACATGGGAACCAAGGGCGGCACCCCAATGTTTGCTGACTGCCTGCGCGGTGGTCGCCTGCAGACCATCCAGGAAATCGATCGCAACATGAGCGCCGGCAGAATTCTCAAGGCAAAATACAAACCCTACGGCAATATACGCCGCATCAGTGCTATCTACGACCCATTCGCAGACCAGAGGTGAACTCGCGCTTCTGCGTTCAGCAGAAGCAAGGCAATTTGCTCGAATAACAAAAGGCTGTCGGTCATAAGACCGACAGCCTTTTGTTTGAGTCTTTGCCGATTCTTAGAAGATCATTTCTTCCATTGCTTCGTCGAGCATGGCACTGGCTTCTGAATCGATAACTTCTTTTGAGAAGACGATTTCAGAAATCAGCAGCTGACGGGCGGTTTCGAAGAGAGCCTTGTCTTTGGTGCCCAATGGCTTGATCATGCTGCGTCGGCAGAGCAGCCGATAAACACGGGCCACCAGAACGAGGTCGCCACTCTGAATCTTTTCGAGATAGTCGCGGTAGCGCTGATGAAAACTTTTGCTTTCTTCTTCTTCTTCTTCGGTGAAGGTTTCGCTGAGTGAAGTAAAAATTTCATCAATGCTGTTGTCATTGTTTATGACGCGCAGCCCGACTTTGTCGGCCATATCGATCGGCACCATTACCTGGCCGAGATCGCTATAGGGAAAGTCGATAATGTAGTAGCTCAAAAGCCTCCCTCTCACCTGCCTCTTGTCGATTTGTTTGAGAATTCCAGCACCATGAATCGGGTGGACGATGGGAGAACCTACTTCGAAACTACTCATCTATTTTGACTCCTGAAAAAATGATTGTCGATATCAGGTCGAAGGCGATATAAAAAGGCCCGTATAGCCCTCTTTCGAGGGCTATCGTGGCCTGTTGAATCTATTGGTTTTTAACCAAAATTACTTGGCTTTCTTAGCGGCCGGGGCAGCGGCAGCAGGAGCAGCAGCGGCAGGAGCAGCGGCAGCAGCACCGGCAGCCGGAGCAGCACCTGGAACAGCAGCGGTAGCAGCCGGGGTTTCAGTTTCATCTTTGATCTGCGAGATCTGACAAAGCGCGATTTTGGAGCTGGTAACGATTTTGAAATCGCCGGCCTTGATGTCAGAAACGTGCAGTGATTCGCCCTGATCGAGGTTATCGATATTGAGCTGAATTACACTTGGAATTTTGCCAGGCAGACACTTGATCTTGACCTGTTTGCACATGCTGGTGAAAACGCCGCCGGCTTTTTTGCCGATCGGGGTGCCGATGAATTCGAGTTCAACATCGACATTAACCGGTTTATCCATGTGGACAGCCTGGAGGTCGAGGTGCGCAAAAGCGTGGGTGATCGGGTGCTTCTGGGCGTCTCTGACGATGACGGTGTGGGTTTGTGAATCAGAAAGCTTAAGGGTTATAAGAGCATTGCGGTTAACCTTGCGCAGTTTTTCGACCTGCAGCCTCGGAATCGCACAATGAACGGGGGTTACATCCTTGCCGTATACAACGGTCGGAATCAGATCTTTTACTCTGAGCTTCTTCGCGTTCTCTTTGCCTGTTTTGTTTCTTACTTCAGCGTTAAGAATCAACTCTGCCATAGAAATCTCCTTGTTAAAATTGATAGGCTGATTATAGCATCAAAGTGGCTTCAGGTCAATATTTTAGGTAAATCGGTTCAACAGCTGGTCTCCGGACCCCCTGTTGTTTTTCACCTCGCGGTAGTATCATAATGCAAAATACCGCCTGGGGAAAATGCTTGCGAGAATTTGCCGCCGCTCTCAGACTCAGCCGCGAAAAAGGCGTCGGTGCCGCGACCTTTCGCCGCCTCATCGACGAATACGGCTTTCCGTCTGCTGCGCTGCGCTTCTGGCGTCGCAAGTCCATCAAGACGTCAGAACTGGCTGCTGTCAGCCTAAACAAGTCGCCGACCGCCGAACGTATAAAAGATACTCTTAAAATGATTCGCAGCGGGCAATTGCTTGGCTGGTATTATTCGCAACCTGGCTACCCTGACCAGTTAAAAGATCTCGGTGAACCGCCACCGGTATTCTTTGCTTCGGCCCCACTGCGCCTGGTTAAATATGCGGCTGTGGTCGGTGCCCGGCATCTGGCGCCCGAAACGCCTATGATGGTTGCAGCAGCATGCCGGGTGCTCATGAATCAAGGCTATGCGCTGGTCAGCGGCGGTGCCGCCGGAGTCGATAGCCTGGCGCATCAGGCAGCACTTGATGCTGGTTTCTATACCCTGGCCGTCCTCGGAACCGGCCTCGACATAGTTTACCCGGCTGGCAACCTTGACCTTTTCAAGCGTATTCGCGAAGCCGGAGCCTTGATGACCGAATTGATGCCCGGCGCCCGCCCGGCCCGTAGTTTTTTTCCGACTCGCAACCGCATTATCGCTGCCATGGCCGAAACCGTTGTTGTGATTCAGGCTTCGCTGCAGAGTGGTTCTATGATTACCGCCGGCTGGGCACGCCGCCTGAATCGCCGGTTACTGGTAGTTCAGCCACCACCAGGCGCCCAGGACCCTGAATTGTGGGCCGGCAACCGGCAACTGCTTGAGTCGGGCGCCGAAGCGTTATTGCTAAAATAAAAACCCCGGGTGCTTAGGCCACCCGGGGTATTAAAAGTCTCGGTCAGTGACCGCAGCCTGAGCAGCTTGAACAGCCGCCGCCGCATGACGATTCGGGCATCTCGGAAGCGTCTTTGATATCGACGAGTTCGAGTTCGAAATGCAGGTTCTCACCTGCCAGTGGGTGGTTCATGTCGAGGGTGACGTTTTCGTCGTCAAAGTCAACGATGGTGGCAATCGCCCGTTCGCCGTTTTCCATTTGCAGAGCCAGCTGCTGATCGACTTCGGGTTCGAAATCGTCGCCAAAATTCTTGCGGTCGGTGCTGATGACACGTTCTTCAGAATATTCGCCATAGCCTTCAGCTGGAGAGATTTTTACGGATTTCTTTTCGCCGATCGCCATGCCGAGAACTGCTTTGTCAAACCCTTCAATGATGTCGCCTTCGCCTACGATAAAATAGAGCGGAGACCCTTCAGAACTCGAGTCGAAAACTTCGCCGGAATCGAACTTACCTGTATAGTGAACGTAAACCAGGTCACCTTTTTTTGCTGTAGTCATTTAAGATGGCTCCTTTGCCAGCCTCGCCGGCGAAAAATCACACAAAATACGATGTGTATCCAAAAATGCTATTATTTTCGCAGCAAATAGTCAAATAAAATTCTTGCGCCCCCCTGTGCTCGGGGTATATGCTATTGCGCATAAACTTTTCGGAGGCCTGAATGGTAGATAAATACTGGCTGAAATCCTACGATTCTGTTGTGGCACATGAAATTACACCCGGGGCAAAGCCCCTGCATGAATTTTTAACTCTGGCGCTTGCGAACTATGCCGACCAGATCGCCCTCAAACAGGGTGACATGCAATTGACTTACCGCGAATTCGACCGGCAGACCGCAATTATTGCTGCCAATCTTCGAATTCATGGCCTTGAAAGGCAACAGCGCGTTGCAGTCTTTCTTCCCAATTGTGCTGAAACGGTGCTTGCGGTCTGGAGCATCTTCAGATCAGGCGCTACCGGCGTCATGACCAACCCCCTTTATTCAGAAACCGAACTGCTGCACCAGTTTAACGATTCTGGCACCAGGTATGTCATTACCAATGATCTGCTTTTGCCCAAGGTCGCGGCAATTCTTAACAAAACCAGCATCGAAAAGGTATTTGTCGTGCCGGCCGCCGAACCGGGCACCTCGATTGTATCTGACACTCAGAAGATTGCACCTTGGCAACGTCTGCTCGAAGAAAACCACGGTTATACCTGCCCCAGCATTGACCCCTTTGAAGATCTGGCTTTGCTGCAGTACACCGGTGGTACTACCGGCATTTCAAAAGGCTGCATGCTGACGCACGCCAATCTTTACGCCAACGCAATGCAGTGTCAGCAGATTTTCCATGTCCTCATCCCCGGAAAAGAAAAATTTGTCGGCGTTCTGCCCTATTTTCACATTTATGGCCTGACGGTTGCCATGGTTCTGCCGGTTGTGCTCGGAGCGGCAATTCATCCCCTGATGCGCTTCACCCCACGCGCACTGCTCGGTATGATCGAGACCGAAAAGATTTCCTGCATGGCTTCGGCGCCTTCAATTTTTAATGCCTGCCTAAGCCAGAAAGACATCGATTCCTTCGATCTTTCGAGCCTTAAACTGATTATCTCAGGCTCCGCACCGCTTCCGGTGAGCCAGATGGAGCTTTTTGAAAAGAAAACCGGTGCCATGATCACCGAAGGCTATGGCCTGAGCGAAACCTCGCCGGTTACCCATTTTAACCCGATCATCAAAGGCCGCAAAGCCGGTTCGATCGGCCTGCCCATCCCTTCAACCGAAGCCAGAATCGTCGATGTCGAATACGGCGTTAAAGATCTCGGCATCGGTGAACAGGGCGAAATCATCATTCGTGGCCCGCAGGTCATGAAGGGTTATTACCAGCAACCCGGGCAGACCGAAATGGTGCTGCGTGACGGCTGGTTATACACCGGTGATATTGGTTTTTGTGATGCTGAAGGCTTTTTCTACGTTACTGACCGCAAAAAAGACCTGATCATCAGCGGTGGTTATAATATCTACCCGCGCGAAGTCGAAGAGGTGTTGTTTCGCCACCCCGCAGTCAAGGAAGCAGTCGTCGTAGGTGCGCGACACGCGACCCGAGGTGAGGTGCCCCGCGCTTTTGTGGTGCCGGTCGAAGGTCAGACCATCGATCGCACCGAACTCATAGACTTCTGTCGCAAAAACATGGCCAATTATAAGGTTCCACGCGCTATCGAATTTCGTGAAACCCTGCCAAAGTCGGCAATTGGAAAGGTTCTGCGCCGTGAGCTGCGTGATGAAATGAACAAAGCCGCCCCTATTACTGACTGAGACCGGCTTAAATAAAACGGGGTTGTGCCGAGCGGCACAACCCCGTTTTATTTAAGATGCTTATTAGTCGTCGTCTTCTACTTCGGCGGCGGCTCCCTGAAACATTGGTTCTTCAGGCGGCGCAATTTTGGTGCAATCATACTCTAGCCCATAAGCGTTCTTGCGCTTCAGCAATTTAACCCGGCCGCTCTTTTGTTGGTTTTCTTTCTGCCATTCAGCCAGAATCCATTCATAGATGTTGTAAGGCTCATAGAGACTGAGCACGCGATGCGGTTCAGATTCTTTCGCCCATCGCCCGGCTTTAACGACTTTCCAGGGTGATACCTTGTTGCCGGTCAACGGCCCGCCAATCAGAGTTTTGGGAATGCGCACCGAGATCGGCCATTTTTCTTTCCAGACCGGATGCAGCAACCCGGCGACTTCGACAAAAGCCATGCCGAAAGCACTGCAGCCAGCGCCGAGGCCTTCTCTGGGGAGGTTCAGGCCGTTGTAATTGTTGCCGTAGCCACGTTTGCGGTAAATATCGAGGAATTTGCGCAGGCGGTCATAATTCGCTTCGCTGAGCTTGAACCTGATATAGGCGATGCGACCAGATTCAAAGCGGTCAACGATTTCTGCCTGCAGGTCTTCGGTTTTTTCGAGCCGGCCGGCCATATCGCTGAAAAGTATGCCCAGACCGTAACCCTGTTTGAGAACCTTGTTGCTTGAATCGTCTTCTGGAGAAGGCACGCTGCCGGTCAAAATCATTTCTTTGCGGCCCGTGTGGCTCAACTGAATGAAAACATGCCCGATGGCATGCTTGTGTGAACGGTGCTTGAAAGTGAGATTATTGGTAACCGCACTGGTCAACAAACTGCGCGGGCTTGACCAGTCGATTTTGCGCGGCGCGGGCATGGTAAAAAGCGTTAGTTCCTGGGCTATTGCTGACCCCGCCAGCATCAAACCTGTTAAAACCAGCAAAGCCGTCTTGAGCTTTTTCATGCAATTTCTCCTGCCGATGAATTAGTCTAATTGTAAGAATGTACGCCCAATGCGTCAATCCCCCAATGCAAATTAGCGGCCAATTGCCTGAAATAGCTTGAAATGAACTGCCCATTTCCAGACGGCAGTTCGACTGACGCCAAGCATGCGGCCGGCTTCGGCTTTGTTCCATAATACGCTGTCGAGGAGCTTTTGCAGCTCAACAGAGGATCTGAGAATGCGCTTCGCTGCAAGGCGGTCGAGAGCAGGGGTTCGGGCCGCATAATGACCATCGGGCTGAACTGCTGAAACAGCGGTGGCCCCACCAGCAAGAGGCTCGGCAGCCACCGGCAAGGTTGCGTTTAGTTCTGAGGGCAGGTCGCCAGCACCGATTATTTTTTCCTGGCAGACGACAAAAGCATATTCAATGGCGTTCTCAAGTTCTCGAACATTGCCGGGCCAGGAGTAACTCACCAGTCGGGCCATTGCCTCGGGTGAAAGCCCGGTTATCAGTTTGCCGGTGCTGGCCGCAAACTTGCTGATAAAGTGCCGCGCCAGCAGCGGAATATCGTCAGCCCTTTCTCGCAGGGCCGGCAAATTCAGAGGAAACACCCGCAGGCGGTAATAAAGATCTTCCCTGAATCTTCCTTCGCGTACTTCGCGCATCAGATCTTTGTTGGTGGCGGCCATGACCCTGACGTTGACCCTGATGGTTCTATCGCCGCCAACCCGTTCAAATTCGCCAAGCTGAAGCACCCGCAAAAGTTTGATCTGCATGGTCTGGCTGATATCGCCGATTTCGTCAAGAAAGATGCTGCCACCATCAGCAGCCTCGAACCGCCCGGTTCTTTGCCTGATTGCACCGGTAAATGCACCCTTTTCGTGGCCGAAAAGTTCAGATTCAAGCAGAGCTTCGGGCAAAGCTCCGCAGTTTACCCTGATAAAAGGTTTGCTTTTGCGATTACTGAGTTCTTGAATGGCCCCGGCAACCAGTTCTTTGCCGGTGCCGCTTTCGCCGAGAATCATCACCGTCGCTTCACTGTCGGCTGCCAGCGAAATTAAACGAAAAACCTTCTGCATGACTGGGCTTCGGCCGGTTATACCCTGAAAATTTCCTTCAGAAACCATACGCGATGCCATCGCCGCGATTTCGGCCCGCAGGTTGAACACCGGTCTGAAATCAGTGATCGTTTGCAGTATGCCTAGCGTTGTGCCAGATTCATCCTGCAAGACCCTGGCATTAACCATTACCGGTATATGTTCGCCATTCCGGTTGACGATACGACATTCGCAGCCGGTGACGCAGGCACCTTCCCGACCAGAGTCGAGCAGCGCCGAAACCTGCCGGGCGCCCGTGCATTCAGGGGCTTTCAGCCAGTCAGTAGTGCGACCGAGCGCTTCTTTTGCAGGGTAGCCAGTCATCTCAACCATCGCCTGATTCCAGACTCTGATTTTGCCTGAAGTGTCGATGACCATAACCCCCTCGGCCATGATCTCGAGAAGGGTTGCGGCGCTGATGCTCTGCAAAAAATGATTTTCTTTCACGCTATTGGTCTCCCGGTTAAAGTTTGCAAAAGTTACGCTAGCATGTTGCGCAACCTTTCGCAACCCGGGCACAATCCGAGGAAGCGTGGTCAGAGCGTTAGAAGGCTGGTGGCGAGGTCAGAAGATTTTTCGTCTAAGGTGGCAGTAGGGCGCCTTGCCGGTTTTCTGGTAGTAATCTTGATGGTAGTCTTCGGCTGGCCAGAATTCTGCCGCCGGAAGCAGGCGGGTAGCGACCTGGTGCCCCATCTTTTTTAACTGGTCGATCAGGGCTTGGGCCTCAAGCTTCTGCTTTTCATCGGCATAAAAAATAGCCGAAAGATACTGTTCGCCGATGTCTGGCCCCTGGCCATCTGTCTGCGTAAAATCGTGAATCTCGAAAAACAGCTTGGCCAGATCGGTAAACGAGGTGAGAGTTGGGTCGAATTCGACCTTGACAGCTTCATAGTGGCCTGTAACACCACTGCAAACTGAACGGTAGTCAGGTTTTTGCATCTCGCCGCCCGTGTAACCGACGGCCGTTGCTTTAACTCCAGGGGCCTTTTTCATGAGATGTTCAACCCCCCAGAAGCAGCCGGCCGCGAAAACAGCAACCGAGGTTTCGGCCGTGGCAGGCGTAAAACTCATGGAAATAGAATTGACACAGTGCCGAACATTCTTCGGGGTCAGGCCTTCGCCGGCAAAAACATGGCCAAGATGAGCGTCACAGGCGGCACAGACAATCTCGACTCTATGGCCGTCAGGGTCTGGTTTGCGCTGAACTGCCCCGGCAATTTCGTCGTCAAAGGCCGGCCAGCCGCACCCTGAATCGAACTTGTCATCAGACTTGTAGAGAGCGGCACCGCAACGACGGCAGCTGTAAGTGCCTTTTTCCTTGTGGTTGACGAATTTTCCGGTAAACGGAAACTCGGTGCCACGGTTGACGATGACGCGCTCTTCTTCGGGCGAAAGGTTCTGTATCGGCATTGAATCACCTCTGACGCTTCGGGTTAACTGACTCACCAGCAACAGTGCCAGCAAAATCAGCAGTAGTCTGATTTTCATTATTTGCCTCCATGGTGTTGGCCCGGCGGCGTGCGTAGTGCGGTGAGTCGCCCCAGCCGCCAAAACCGATCTTCTCGCCGATGGCCTCGATGCGACGCTGCAGGCAGCCACGGCACATTGAAGCGTTTTCATCCAGGCAGGGTTTGTTCTCGTAGAGCTGATAATTTGCCCGATACTGCGTTTCAGTAGTGTTGGGCATGATAACATTGGCCCCGGCCAGCAGTCCAAGTTCGCGCCCGTTATCCTGCAAGGCCTGTAGAGCCGTGGTCGAAGCAATGTTGACATCACGCAATACCAGGCGGGTCACAGCGATCATCTTCAGCCCAAGATTGAGCAGTTTGGGGGTCGGGATTTCCCATGCCGATCTGTGGGCCGCCAGAGGGGTATCGTTGTGGTAAATGTATGGGCCCATGCCGATCATGTCAACATCCTGGCCTTTAAAAAACATCACATCTTCTGCGAGATGACGAAGGTTCTGAAAGGGCAGCCCGACCATAACCCCGGTACCAACCATGAACCCGGCACGCCGCAAGCGGTTCAGGCATTCAAGACGCTCATCATAACTGTGGTCGGCCGGGTGCAGCTTGCGATATAGCTCAGGATTGCTGGTTTCGATGCGAAGCAGGTAACGATGAGCACCGGCTGCGAACCAGCGTCGGTAAGTTTCCTCGCTCTGTTCGCCCAACGACAGGGTCAGGCCCAGTTCCCCGTTTGTGCGCAGCCTTATCTCGCTGATAATGCGCTCGACCATCGCAATAAACTCAGGGTCAGAGCGTTCACCGGCTTGAAGCACCGCACTGCCGTATTCGGCCTGCCAGGCCCATACTGCTGATTTAATTACGTCTTCTTCAGGTATCAGATAGCGGTCTGTGTGGGTGTTACTGCGCCTGATGCCGCAATAATAACAGTCTTTGCTGCATATATTGCTCATCTCAACCAGACCCCTGAACCAGGCTACCCGGCCGACAAATCGAGTTTTTACCGCATAGGCGGCGGCAAAGAGTTTTTCGAGTTCTTCGGGCTTTTCAAGACCGAGCAACTGTTCGATTTCTTCGAGAGTGAGGTCGCCGGTCTGCTCTGCCCGGGCGAGAAGTTTATCAGGCATATTTTCTACCACCGTTCATGCTTAGTGAAATTTTGTGCAAACAATATATATGATACTTTTTTTGTGACAAAAGTCAACCCCGCCAATAAAAACGGGGGCCACCCGGATTGGGCAGCCCCCCTTGTAAAATGGCAGTAGATCTTAGATCAGCGGTTTGAGCCACTGCAGCTTCTGCAGCAGATTGAGGCGATCGATTACAGACTTGTCAGAATGTGATTCTGGCCCAAACACCGTGGTTACCGAACCATCGCGTTCAACCTTGATTTTGTATTCATGTGAATCGCCGATATCACGCATGATGCGCTCGGCGACCTGAGTGGCGAATGGCCGCGCCTTGATGACCGAAATGACTTCAGAGTTAATCTGTTCACTGACGTAATCCATGTTGTAGGTGCCGATGATCGCAACTTTGCGGTCAAAAACGAACACTTTTGAGTGCAACTTGGTGGCGAGCTTATAACCAAAAATTCTGACGTTCGGCATCTCTTTAAGAATGCCTTTCCAGTCGCCGATAAACATGGCCTGGGTCAGCAGACTGTCAGAACTCATGGGGCTGTTGGTGTGAATTATAATTTTAACACCACGGTCACTGGCTCTTTTAATGGCTGCTCTGGCTTCTTCGGTCAGAACAACATAGGGGTTCTGAATGATGATTTCTGATTCAGCCGCGTCCATCAGCCCTGAAATGTTGTTGGTAATATCGTTGCGGGAACCCTGAATCGAATGCTTGTCGAGAATGCGGGTTGGGTAGCTTCTTTCGCCGTTGAAAAGCCTGAAAGATGCGTAATGCTGCATGCGTTCGAAATTTTTCAGTTCGTCGTTGTATTTGACAAGCAGAGCGTTGGCTTCTTTGCTGAGGGTCGGGGAGGGTGCCTTGAAAAGACCGCCGCCGGTTATAAAGCGCCGCATGGCGTTGTAGGCTATTTCGAGGTCTTTACTCATGGTGTCGGCGTTACCGAAAACATCTTTATAAATCTGGAAAGTGCCGCCGTTTCTGAATTCTTCGTCAAAGGCCATCCCGGCCTGGTTGCAAACCTTGCGGCTCTGAACCACGACGTCAGTATCACGGTAGACGGTTTTCAGATCGCGCGGATCAACAAAATAGCTCTTCGAAATGTTGCGGCCACCGGTGATCAGCATTTCGTCATCGACAATAATAATCTTGTCATGGTTTGAAGCGGTGATCTTGCGCAGATCGTCAAAAAGAGCCTGAAGCTTGCGATGAACCGGGTTAAAAACGCGAATCTGCACATTTTTGAACTTGACCAGTTCCTGAAGGATGTCTTGACCGATAAACTTGCGGGTCAGACCTTTGGTGCCGCGAGCATCAACCATCAGCCTGATGTTGACGCCTTCTCTTGCTTTTTTGTAGAGCATGCCGAGCATACTCATGCCGAAAATATCCTGTTCGACGATAAAATAGGTCACGTCGATGCTTTTGCGGGCATTATCGAGAATGCTCCAGCGGGCAAACCAGGCATTGACATTTTCGGGCAAAAACCTGATTTTGGCATCAGGGTCAAAAGCATTGGTTTGAATGTTGTCAAAATACTTTTCGACATCGGCTTGCACCGGCTGAGAATAACCGCTGAAAGCTACCAGAAGAACAATCAGTATCAGAAAACTACCGATTCGTCTCATTTTTTACCTCTTACAGTGCAGATTGTACAAGAATTATAATGCCGAAAAAAAAATACGCAAGCCTTTATCAGCAGAATATTGCTGCTTGCTCTTGCAACGAGGATTTGCCAATTGTTCAGAGAAAGATATATTTTTAGGGGCGTTTGAAATATTATCATAAGTGAGAAAGCCGGGTGAATCTTATGACTTATTCTGTTGCGAGGCCTGAATAATATGGTTACTGCAAACACTCCAATGGAAGGCGGGCACGCCTTTCTTGATTTTTATATCAAGGAAGTTGGCGGCAATCTTCAGGTTGAATGCCGCCGAACTGCCGACCTCTATCTCGAGATGCTTCTGGTGGCAGTGGCCTGCTCATCGTTTATTCTCGGCGGCCTTTACAACCTGACTCTGGCACTATCGGGTTCGGCTAACCGAACCTTCACAAGTATTATGGCGGTGTTTTTATTTCTGATCGGTGTGTCATTGCTGGCTCATAGCCTGTCACTTTTCAGAGACAGCTTTCGAAAAATCCGGTTTTCGGCCGAAACCGGGCAGCTTGATCTCACCGGGCTTAGCCTGCTCGGCCAAACCGCAAGCCTTCGCTTTGCCGAATTTGCAGGTTTCAGAATCAACTGTTTTGCTTATCGGCGCCTGCCATGGTCCTCGGTTGCCGAACGCTACGAAATTCTTCTGATTAAACAGAATGGCGATGTTCTCACCGTCTTCCCCTGCGTCAGCACCCGTGAACAGGCCGAAGAAGCCATGGCACGCCTGTCAAGATACAGCGGCATCCAGTCGATGTAACAGCATCTTCATGCCTTTGCAGTGCACCCTGATCTATCTCTAGATGATAGTTTCGGCAGGTCAGGCGCTTGCATAAGCGTTGCTTGTCGAGCACCCCATAGTTCCCTGCAAACGATGCCGCTAAGACCGGACGTTTTGCCTGGAGGGCAAAACGCGGGCGATTGCCGCAGGATGCGGCTTAGAGCCCGTGTTCCGGTCGTGCGAGCAGAGTGAGCAGATGGAACTATGAGGGTGCGAAGATCGCAGAGCGTTGCAACGACTGACATGCCATTAGACCACTATTGGAGAAAAAAAGTTTCCGTTTGCCCTGGTTCTTTGCCGGTCTCTGGTGCCTTGGCGAAGCACTTTGTGCTATAATGCCCCGGTATTTTCGCATACCGGGAGTTTTATCATGGGCAATTATTCAGCCATTTTCTGGGACTGGAACGGCACTCTTCTCGATGATGTCAAAGAATGCATCGAGATTATCAATGTGAGCCTGAAGCAACGGGCGCTAAATGAGCTGACGTTGTCTGACTATCTTGAAAAATTCGAGTTTCCTATTAAAAAATACTATGAAAATATTGGTTTTGATTTTTCAAGAGAATCCTACGAAGCCGCCGGTAAAGAATATATCGATGCCTACGCGACCCGGATGTTTGACTGCCGCCTGCATTCAGGCGTTCATGGTGCGCTGACTGCTTTTAAACAACGCGGGGTCAGGCAATTCATTCTTTCTGCTCTTTATGATGGCTCTTTGCGGCAATGTATCATTCATTACCAGCTCGAAAGCTACTTTGATAAGATTCGCGGGCTTGGCGACAGCTACGCACACAGCAAGATCGAGCTTGGCATGAACCTGATCGCCGAAACCAGCTGTCAAAAAGACGCGGCCCTTATGGTTGGCGACACCGTGCATGACTTTGAAACTGCTTCGGCAATGGGGATTCCCTGCGTCCTCATCGCGGCCGGGCATAACTCAAAGCACCGGCTAAAAGCCTGTGGAGTGCCGGTTTTCGACAGTGTTGTCGATTTTGCCCGCCACTTCGATGAACTTTGACCTGGCTGGTAACAAAAATATGGCGGTTGCCCCGTATCTGTGGTAATTTATCTGACGTTGGTTGAAATCTCGCCCACAAAGGAATCGGACTATGGAAATCACTTTTAGCAAGGCTGAACTTGAAAAGCTCGTTGAAATTGCTGTGATGGCCGACTGGGTTATGACCGCCCACGACACTGAAGACGACGAACGCAAAGATGATTATCTTAAATTGATCCAGAAAATCTTTGCCTACGCCTGGAAAAACGGCATGAAAAAAGAAATAGAATTTCTTGAAGATATCAAGGAATACTTCCCCGATGAAGCCTGGGAAGAAAACACCCTGGCTCGCGCCTTTATTAATGAATTCGAAGAAAAGACTTTCTGGGATGAACTGGTAGAACGTCTTGCCGAACGTGAACTCAATAAAAAGCTCGGCGACAAAAAAGCTGGCAGTTTCGAAGAACACATGGAAATCTACGAAGGCTTTGCCGCCAAATTTGGCGAAGAATTCGCCGAACACGGTGTTGATAATATTCAGGTTGCAGCCCCGGCAGCAACCCCCAAACCTGCCCGCAAACGCTGAAAACAAGCATTAAAAAAAAGAGGCCGCACCGACAAGGTGCGGCCTCTTTTTTTGCGAAGAACTCAGGCAGAACTCAGCCAGAGTTCGGGCAGTTCAGCCAAGCCAGAAATTTTCGGGGGTTTGACCGGCAAATACCCCATGGTATTGCCCGGGGTTTTCGCAGCGCTGAAAGATGAACTGGCAGATGGGGGTGCCGGGTATCAGCTTAAGAGGAATGGGCCCGAAATTAGAAATCTCGAGAACCTGATGATTACTGATGCCTGGCTGCATGAATGAAGCCGAAATATGAACGAGCAGGCCGACACGCGCAAAACGGCTTCGACCTTCAAGCCAGCCTGAAAGGCCGTTTCCAAGGCTCACTTTTTCGGATGTAATGCCAAGCACTGTCTGGCCGGGTCTGACGGTCAGGGTGTCGCCATCAGGAACCACCAGACCTTTGGTGGCGGCCTTGAAATCCATGTTGTCGGTGAGGTGCAGTTCGTTGGGAAGGTGAACGAATACGCGAAAAGCGCTTGACAGGTGCAGGTCAATGCTGGCCGGGCCGAGCATCTTTTCGTCAAAAGGTTCAATTTTGATATTGCCCTTTTTCATTTCCTGAAGGATGGCTTCTCTGCCAAGAATGGTCATCAGTGCCTCCGATAAAAAAAATTGGACGGCTATTATAGCACCGAATTTATGACTGTTGGCAATGTTTTTGCAAACTTTCGATCATGGCCATGGCCAGCAGTTCTTTGCGGTCATTATGCTCTTTGAGCAGCCGGTGTTCAAAAAGCACCTCAGTCTCTTCGAGCAGAAGGGCTGCCAGAGTCGAAGCAGCCTCATGCTTGATTTTCTCGAATTCGAGAAGTGGCAGCAGAAGCTCGGCAAAGTCACGGTGCTTCAGTTGCCTGATTGCGTGGCAGGCAGCCTTGATCGTCGCGATGTCGTCAGGGTTCTTCAGCATGATCTCGAGTGCCTTCAAGGCCCTGTCTGGGTTAGTTCTGGCCAGTGCGCCGGCTGCGGTCGATCTGACGCGTGGTGACGCGTGGCTGAGCATCTGGGCAAAAAGCGAAACAACCGTCGGGTCTTTGATGTGTTCAAGGCCTTCGATCGTATTGCTGACTATACGCTCGTCGCCGAAGGTGAGAAAATGCGTCAGCAGCGGAATCTGGTCGGCATCAGGGTAGGCACGCGGCAGATTTTTGACCAGCCACGAAATGTGTTTTTCGTCTGTACAGCGGTCAAGATATAGTTCGAGCGCTTTTTTAAACGCCACCGTGTCGAGCCGGGTCGCCCAGTCGAGTTCGTGCAGCGCGATTTCTGATTCGCGGGCGGTTTTAAGCTTGTGCAGCAGCGGCGCCGCAATAAAATTGTGCTGACGGTTGGCAAGACTCTGGGCGATTATTGAAGAGGCAACATTAGCAATGTGTTTTGGAGCGCGTTCAGCCAGAAAAACCATCCGGTTAACCGCTTCTGCAGTTAACATGGCGCTATCGCAGGCGGCAAAATACGCCAGCCCGTCGAGCTGTTTTTCGGGATCTTCAGAATTCAGAAAGCTGAAGTTGCGACTGTAATCATCCATTAATTCAGCGCCCGCTGCACTTTTTCAATGGAACGTTCAGCAGCCTGGCCATTTCCTGAATTTTTTCGAGCTGCTCAAGACCGTCGTCATCTTCGCCAAGCTGCTTGCGCACCAGTTCGTAATAGTCATTCAGCGCTTTTATATGCAGGTTCTGAACATCGCTGCTGTCGATTTCAAGTTCATTGCGGATCTTTTCCATGGTTGCGAGCTCTTCATCGGTTAAGACGCCGTCTTCAACAACTTTTTCAACCAGAGTCCAGTACACGATGTTGCGGGCATCGACGATTTCGCGAGAGGTGGCTTCAATACAGCCTATCAGCGCCCGAAAAACTGTTCTCTCGTCGTTGTCGATGTGAAAATCATCCCGGGTGATCATAAAATAGCACTCTGCAATGAAGCGGGTTACAAAAATGTAATCCTCGCCCCAGTCGGTTAAATCCCAGACCTGGCCGTTTTCTGAAATGGCAATCTGGCATTCATCTTGCATCTTCTTAACATGGATGACCCGGTCATCAATCTTGCAGAAGGGTGCGAAGCCATCGTCGAGCAAAAAATCAGTGCTGCTGAGGTTGCCCATGAACCCCGAAATGCCCGGTCGCACCTTGTTCCCACCGAAAAGGCCGATCATCTGGTTCCAGAGGCTGCCGGATTCGAGGGTTTCGCCTTTTTTAAGATACTGCCCGGCATAATCACTCAACAATGCCACTCGCTGGTCAAACATGTCGCTGCTCCCCTGTCGTTGTTTGTTCAAAGCCTACCACATGCCCGCCTTCACTTCAACACCCACTTCGCCAGAAGCAGGGCCGGCAGAGTCGTTAACCCTTCATTGCCACAGGCGCCCAGGCGTGGCCGCTTCCAGACTGTTTTCGATATCGTCGGCAAGCGGTGCGATAAAGTCGAGCCCGGTTAATTTTTCGATCTCGTCGATACTGGTCAGAAAGCTGTCGATCGGCTCTTTGCCGGTCACATCCTGCTGAATCAGAAAGGCCAGCGCCCGCACGTTGTCTTGTTGTTCATCGAAGATGATTTTGAAGAAGGCGTCAGGAACCTCAATATCTTTGTTCATCAGCTGAATGTGATCGTCGAAAACTGGCCCGGTAATTACCCAGACATTTTCGAGGATATTCGAATATTCGTCTTCAAGCCTTTCAAGACGCTGCCAGACCTGACGATTGAGCACTGGTGCCTGTGGCACGATGTTGCTCATCAGAAAGGTCTCTAGCTGGGCGTCAAGCCCATAACGCTCGGCAATCGCTGAGTTCGGCGCCATGTGCCCGCGGTCGTAGCCGCTCTTGACGTAATCACTCGGGGTTATGCGGGCGCTGGTTCGCAGATCAACCTTAAAGCCCTTGGGCCGCTTGAATGTGTCGCTGCTGTTATCGGTGTCGAGGCGGTAGGCTGCCCAGATCGGGTTGCGGCGCTCGTCGCTGTAACCCGTATGGTAGGCGAGATTTTTTAAGATAGTCAGCCGGGTGCTGCTCGCGGTGATCGGGTTGCCGCCATAAACAATGTTGCCAGTCTGCAGCGTAGCCTGCCGTAAAGCCTTGTCTACGGGGAAAAAGCCCGCCGGAGCGCTTGCCGGCCGTGGTGGTTTGACGACCTTGCTCTGCCGATATTGCAGATAGTAATAAATGCCGATGCCAATGGCGGTGAGCAACAGAATGATCGCAATTAACTGCGTTGGCCCCAGGGCGCCACGTCGATTTTTTACAGCCATACCGTTCATTTA
Organism: Candidatus Rifleibacterium sp.; assembly: GCA_035352635.1. Classification (GTDB taxonomy): domain Bacteria; phylum Muiribacteriota; class Ozemobacteria; order Ozemobacterales; family Ozemobacteraceae; genus Rifleibacterium. The sequence continues at coordinate 16,303 of DAOPYA010000011.1, read as the reverse complement.
TTGCATTTTCTTTTCCGGAACGATTTCAAGCCAGTAATTATCTGGGTCGGCAATGAAATAGATGCCCATTTTCGGGTTTTCGTAACAGATGCAGCCCATCTCTTTGTGCATCGCGTGGGCGCCCGGGTAATCGTTGGTGGTGAAGGCAATATGAAACTCATTGTCGCCAAGATTATAAGGTTCAGTTCGGTCACGCAGCCAGGTAAGTTCGAGACGGTGCCCGCCGGTGCCATCACCAAGATAAACAAGAATAAAACTGCCGTCTTCAGCGGTTTTTCGTTTGACTTCGCTCAACCCCAGGGCTTTCTGGTAGAATGCCATGCTCTTTTCGAGGTTCAGAACATTGATGTTGTTATGGTTGAATTTGAATGCGGGCATGCCGGAACTCCTTGACAACTATTTTTCGTGATTGCAGCCGAGAACCTTGCGAACTACTTTACATACTTCGGAGACAGTAATGCAATGCTCTTGCAGCATTTCGTCAAGCTGCATCATTGACTGACAATAATGTCGCGCCCCGATGCGAACCGGGTTGCGAAACCCAAGCGAAGCGACAAAGCTGCCGACACCGCTCTCGCGACGATGGTCTTCGAGTGAAAACAGCCGGTGCCCTTTTTCGACCAGAGTCTTGAGAAATTTTTCGTGATCGGCAAACTGCCCGATTGCTGCAACATCGAGGCAGATGCCACTCCTGCCAAGCTCTTCAGACGCCTGCATGGCCACGGCCAGCATGTGCGGGCCAGAAGTGAACAGCACGTTTCGCTGCTCAGAATTGATTTTTGCCCGGTAAATGCCAGGGTTCCCGATAAAATAGGGCAACGCCCCAAACTCAGGGCCAGGGGTGCGGTGCAGTCTGAAATAGGCCGGTCGGCTGCCCTGGCCGGCTTTGATCTCACTTTGCATGCGCTTAAGGGTCTGGGCCAGCATGGCGCTGCAACTGGCGGCATCGACCGGTTCAAAAATGTCGAGATCACCCAGGGCCTGCATCAGGCCTAGATCGTTGATCGCCTGATGGCTCTTGCCGTCAGTGTAATAATCAGCACCCGAATAATGGGCCGCAAAGATCACCGGCACCTTTTCGGTCATGCAGGCGAATATCTGGTCAAGACTGCGCTTATAAAACGATGCATAAGTGTTAACCACCGCAATGCGCCCGCTCAGGCCCAGCCCGGCAGCAATCGAACACATATCCTGCTCGCTGATACCGATTTCAAGGAAACGGCCGGCAAACTGCCGCGCTACTTCGCCAAGTTTGCATGATTTTTCAAGGTCGGCATCAAGCACAAATACATCAGGGTTGGCACCCGCCAGTTCAAGAAGCGCCCCGGTAAAGGCCTCGCCGGTTGATAGCGCCTTGCCAGAGTGCACTGCGGGCGGTTCTTCTTTGAGAGTGTTGCCCCGATAATTTTCAAGGGCAGCGGTTATTGCCGGGTTGCGGGTTGCCGCGCCAAGTTCAGCGAGCAACTGCATGTATTCACGCTGATCAGGAATCTGCCCGTGCCATTTGCCGGCCCGTCTCGGCGTATCGTGGGGCATGGCGGTCAAACTCGCGCCACCGCCCTTGGTGGTCGCGGCAATGATCACCGAAGGCTGGTCTGCTGCCAGAACCCTGTCAATGGCGTTACAGATTTCACCAGGCGCATGCCCGTCGATCTCGAGAACCTGTAGGCCTATGCCCCTGAATACGCCGGCCCAGTCGTTGGCATCCTTGATGTCTGCCGTCTGGCTGTCAGATTGCAGGCGGTTGCGGTCGATAATCGGCACCAGCATACCGGGGTTCAGCTTCTTCATGGTCAGAAAGGCTTCAAAAAGCTGACCTTCCTGAAGTTCACCATCGCCAATCAGCACAAAAACCGGCAAACGCCGCCCGGCTGCCGCATGACTGACCGCGATACCGATGCCTTTCGACAGACCCTGCCCGAGAGACCCGCTGTCTGAATCAACACCGGGCACCGAACGGTCGCAATGTGCCGGCAGGCCATGCAACTGTTTATAAGTGGCCAGTCGTGCCACCGGAAAACAGCCCATGCCAGCCAGAACCGCGTATTGCGCCATCGCTGCGTGCCCCTTCGAAAGATGGACACTGCCCCGCTCATTGATGTGTTTGAGCGGCGTTGTGATGTAACGATGATAAATGCAGGTGAGCAGATCAATACTCGAAAAACAGGCTCCGAGCCAGCCATGCCTGGCGCTTGTCAGCCCGGCAAGACAGTTTATGCGATATGCCGCCCCAAGTCTGGTCAGGTCGGCATCGGTGTCGGCCGGCATTGCACTGGTTATGGCGCTGTCGATTATGAATGGCTGCATTTTGTCTCCTGTTGTTCTGCTTTCTGTAAGATGGGCTTTATGGCCGGCAACTGCCACGCCTGAGCGGCTTATGGCAGTTGCCTGGTCGTATCAGAGTTTGTCAGTCAGCCTGAGAATAGCCATCAACACCATCTTTTACCAGTCTGATGATGAAGCCGTCTTTGCTGAGAGCCTTGAGAGCCAGGTTGACGCGCTTTTCAGTGAGGCTGGTCGCTTCTTTGATCTGTGCCAGAGTTTTGTGGGCCTCGCGATCCATGGTGCCGAGAACCTTGTAATTGTCTTCTTTTTCAAGGGTTTTCAGCAGACGTTTATGCAGTGCTTTGCCCTCGGCGAGAGTTACGGTCTGCGGCACGCCTTTGCGTGTTTCATTGACCGGGCCGGCCGGCATGCGTGAGTTCCAGAGCACGTCGAATTCGGCCTTGAAGCTGTCGATGACCTTCTGGTGATGATTATAATGACCGTTGAATAACATGACGTTTTCAAAGTTCAGATACTCAGCTGAGTTCGACCAGTTGTAGCTGCCGATCACCATTTCGCGCCCATTGACCGTGACGTTCTTGTGGTGCAGAAACAGGCTTAAATAGCTTAACAGCATCGCTTTTTTATCGTCAGTGCTGTAGCCGTAGGCATTTATTCTGAAGCGGTAGCGCACCTGAATGTTTTTAAGACCGAGTTCAGCGGCCTTGGTTTCAAGCCATGGCCCGAGCTTGCTTTCGACCGGGTCGGCATCGTCGAGCTGCGCGTGGTCAAGCATCAACCTGAATTTTGCATCGGGGTTGCGCTCAGCAGCTCTGAGTATGGCTTCTGCCAGTTCGATGCGGGTGAGGCTGAACATTGCCAGATCAAGGCTGCCCGATGCATCGACCCGACGAATCATGTTGATCAATTCATTGTCAATGCGGGTCAACTCAAGTTCATTGGCTGGTTCTGAATTAAAGACGATCTTGACATACCCAGGCACATGGCTGGTTTCGATGTATTTTTCGGGCAGCCATTCACCGTAGAGCATCTCTGAATATTCGTTCCAGAGGCGGGCAAATTCTTCGGCAAACTGGCGTGCAACCACTGGTTGCTCAGTGAAGAACACCCGATTCTCAGCGTAAATCTGATCAGAAGTTGGTGAAATGTTGGCACTGCCATTAAAACAGCTGTGCGGAACCGGGTTGCCAGGGCGATAAAAAATGCCGAATTTTTCGTGCATCGTTCCGTAAATCAGCGTGCCATCTTCAAGCTTCGATTCGCGGCCGTTGCGCTTCATCGCCGCCGTAGATACGGCCGCAATTTTAAAATCAAATGGGCGCCCCTCGGCTTTTGCCTTTTCGCCTGCTTCTTTGACCATTTTAACAATGCGGTCGCGACTGGCCTGCGCCCAGGTCGAAACCCCGTCGAGCAAGAGCTGAAACTTGATTTCTTTCTCGGCCGCGGCGGCGATCAGGGCATCGAGGCTGGCATAATCACTCATTGAATACATGCAAATCTTGGCACTGCTGCCGCGTTCGAGCTGGTCAACGTAATGAACCAGCGCATTGGCAAGCGTCGCCGGCCTGGTGCTCGCATCGCTGAACCGCAACACCCGCGAGTTATTAACTTTGCTGAAGCCGCCCTTTGGCCCGTAATAGATATCGATTCCTTCGTTGCCGGCAAAGGCAGCAGCGCTGCAGAAGATACCCGATGCCAGAGCCAGTGAGAACATGAATTTTTTCAAGCATTCCTCCAGAGTAGTTAAACTTTCATTTGTTGATTTTGATCCCCGACATTGTAGCGCAAAACCCCGGGCAGAGCAAACCACATCGCCAGCCTTAAACCAACCGGCAACTCTTGTGAAAACTGTTGATCAGGGGCGCGGGTCTACCTTCTGGCCGCATCTGAAGAGCTTCAGTGAGCGGGCATTCATTTTGGTTTTGTGACCCGCAACCGCGCTTTCCTGGGCGTTCGGGTCGGCGGTATCGATGAGTAATTCCCAGTGTGCTTCGAACTTTGGCAGAAAGTAATCAACGTTGAGAACCGAAGCATTCAGCATCAGCAGCAGGTTATCATCATGAATGGGTATGCCGTTCTCGTCAACGTCATCAATGCCGGTGCCCGAAAGAAAGATGGTCAGGCCACGGGTATTGGGGCTGGCCCAGTCTTCATCATCCATTTCGCCACCATCTGGCCTGAACCAGATGATGTCACGCACATTGCTGCCTCTGATCATGCGGCCCTGAAAAAATTTGGTGCGGTGCAACGCGGGGTGCTCGCGCCTTATTCTTATAAGGCGCCGGGTAAAGTCGAGCATGACGCGGCTTTCGTCGTCGAGGTTCCAGTTATACCAGCTGATTTCGTTGTCCTGGCAATAGGCGTTGTTGTTGCCTTTCTGGGTGCGCCCGATCTCGTCGCCACCGCAGAGCATCGGGGTACCCTGCGAAAAAAGCAAAGTGGCGGCCATGTTACGCATCTGCTGGTTGCGAAGTTTTCTGATCTGCGGGTCGCGGGTCTCGCCTTCATAGCCATGGTTCCAGGAACGGTTGTCTGAGTGGCCGTCACGGTTGTGTTCGAGGTTGTTAAGATTGTGCTTGTCGTTATAAGAAACCATGTCGTGCAGAGTGAAGCCGTCATGGGCCGTTATAAAATTCACGCTCATATAGGGCCGCCGGCCATCGTTTTCATACAGGTCGCTGCTGCCGGTCAACCGGTAACCAACTTCGCCCGCGAAACCGCCGTCGCCTTTCCAGAATGAACGCATCACATCACGGTATTTGCCGTTCCATTCAGCCCAGAGTACCGGAAAATTGCCGACCTGGTAGCCGCCTTCGCCGACATCCCAGGGTTCAGCGATCAATTTAACCTGACTGATGACCGGGTCCTGGTGAATAATGGTAAAAAAGCTCGAAAGCTGGTTCCAGAAGTGCATTTCTCTGGCCAGAGTCGAACACAGGTCGAACCTGAAGCCGTCTACGTGCATCTCGGTCACCCAATAACGCAGGGAATCCATGATCAGCTGCAATGTCTGCGGGCTGACGACGTTGATGGTATTGCCGGTGCCGGTGTAATCTTTGTAAAGTCGACGGTTGTCGCGGGCCAGGCGGTAGTAGTTAGGGTTGTCGATGCCCTTGTAACTCATGGTCGGGCCCTGGTGATTGCCCTCACATGTGTGGTTATAAACCACGTCTATAATGACTTCAAGCCCCGCCTGGTGCAGCTTTTTGACCATCTGTTTGAACTCACGCACCGCGCCACCTGGCGTTTTGTCAGAACTGTAGCGGATCTCTGGCGCAAAAAATGACAGGGTGCTGTAACCCCAGTAGTTTTTCAGGCCTTTTTCGTAAAGAAACGGGTCGTCGATATGCTGATGCACCGGCAGCAACTCGATGGTCGTGATGCCAAGCTCTTTGAGGTGCTCAATTATCGGTTCAGATGCCAGGCCGGCGTATGTGCCGCGCAATTTCGGCGGCACCTGCGGGTGTTGCATGCTGATGCCTTTAACGTGCGTTTCGTAAAAAATAGTGCGGTGAAACGGCAACTTCGGCGGCTTGTCGCCGCCCCAGTCAAAACTGTTATCTATAACGATGCCCGGCGGGGTACCAGATGCGTATTCTGAACTGATTTCGAGGTCTTTTTTTGCACTGAAAACGTTATAGGCAAATAAGCCCGCCGCGTGGTTCTCAATACCGTCGAGCGCCCGGGCGTATGGGTCCATGAGCAGGGTGCGCGGGTTGAACCGCAACCCGGCTTCGGGCTGATACTGGCCGTGCACGCGGTAGGCGTAGCGCTGACCCGGCTGCAGGCCCTCGATATAGATATGCCAGATAAAGGCAGTGCGGTGCCGCAAAACTATGCGAGTTTCGTTGCGCTCAGCGTCGAGCAGACATAATTCAACGCCTTCGGCATTCTCAGAGAAAAGTGCAAAATTTACTCCCTTGCCATCCCAGGTTGCGCCGAGCGGGTAGGGGGTTCCGGGCTTCACGTGCATACTCTGTTACTCCAGTTCTATCTGCATGCCCTCGGCTACGGCAAAAACTTCAAGGCTGCTGCCGGCATTGCTGGCCTGCTGTTGCAGTTCGTTGACCAACCGGTCGAGGTCGGCATCAGTGCGGTCGGGGTCGTGATGAAAAATGCCCAGGCGCTTTACTTTCGCATCCATGGCCAGTTTTAAGGCCTGGGCGAAGGTTGAATGCCCCCATGTTCTCGTTTTTTCGTAGTCGGCATCGGTGTACTGCGCGTCGTGAAACAGCACATCGACCCCCTTACAAAAATCAACATACTCGTATGGAAGCAGGCCGCCCGGGTGCTGGTAGCCAAGCTCATTGTCGGTGAGCAGCACGAAGGTGCGCCCGTTTTCATGAAACTTGAACCCGAAGCCGCCATTGGGGTGGCTCAACGGCACTGAATCAATACGCATGCGTCGGCATGATGCGCAACCAGGGCCGCTGCAGCCAAAGTTGAAGCTGGCTTTCAGCTGCTCAAAATCAACCGGGAAATACGGCGCCTCTAGCTGGCGTGCCAGCGACTGGCACATGTAATTGCGTGCCGATTGAATACCGCAGACGTTGATTTTGAAACGGCTGAAATAGGCGGGCGTGAAAAAGGGGAAACCCATGAGGTGATCCCAGTGGGAGTGCGTCAGCATCAGGCACATCTCGTCGCAGCCTTTTTCCTGAAGCAGCTTCTTGCCAAGGTAACGCAGGCCCGACCCGGCATCGACAATAGTCGGGTAGCCATCGCGGTTGCGAATTTCAAGGCAGGTGGTGTTGCCACCGTATTTCAGGGTGTGTGCTCCTGGAGTTGGCAATGTGCCACGGCAGCCCCATACAGTTATTTTCATGCGGTCCCTCTAACAGTAAGTTTCCGGTTAATCGCGGCTGATAATTTCTATGAGGTGGTAGCCAAACTGTGTCTGAACCGGCCCATACACTTCGCCTATCTTACCCGAAAAAACTACTTTGTCAAATTCCTTAACCATCATGCCCGGCGAAAACTCACCGAGATCGCCGCCCTTTTTGCCTGACGGGCATTTTGAATGCTTGCCGGCTACCTGACCGAAATCTTCACCCTTGTTGATTCTTTCAAGCAGTTCGAGGCATTCCTTTTTGCTTTCGACGAGAATGTGGCGTGCGCGTGCTTTGCTCATAATTTTTCCTTTCATTTTTTCTGGCTGATGGCCAGAATACTGTCGGATGTATCGTGCGAGAACTCATTGCCGGTCGGGCCGAACAGCTGTATTTCTGAAAACCCTGCATCGAGCAGCATGCTCTGCAGTTCATCAGCATCGTAGATCTGCATCTGCCAGTCTTCACTGATTTCGCCGGGGTCACTGAAGCCGTCCTGCCAGCGGGTTACCGATCTGACACGAATTTGCCGTCTGACCCGGCTGAGTGTGCAGTTTCTGACATGGTGAACCAGCATGCCATCGACGATTGACTCGCGGCTCATGTATTTGTATTCTTTGAACACCCCGCCGGCCATGGCAGGGAAATTTAAAATATCGACTACCAGCAGCCCGCCCGGGTTGAGCTGACTAAAAGCGTTCGCGAAAAACTTCCGGCAGTCTTCGCGGGTCAGATGCCCAATGGCATTGAAAATGCAGATGCCCGCATCAAATTGCCCATAATCAGCCTCACGCATGTCGGCCGCCTTGAAGGTCAAGTGGAGCTTACCGGTTTTGCCGGCTTTGCCAGATTTTCCAGATTTTTCAGCCTTTTGGGCCTTGATTTTTGCCTGTTCAAGCATTTCGCGATTCAGGTCGCAGGCGGTGACCACAAAGCCGGCTCTGGCCAGCCCGATACTCTGGGCACCGGTGCCGCAGGCAAAATCAATGATGCTTTTTACATCATTAATTTTAAAAAGTTCGGCGAGAAAAACGTTCAGCTCTTTTGATTCTTTCTGGCCGGCCAGCTCGAAATAGTCATAAAACCTGGCATAAGAACTGTAGTCAGGCTGTCTGAGAACCTTGCTGCTTTTGCTGATATTCGGCAAGTTGTTTAACCCATCTGCTTGAAGAATAGCGCCATAATCAGCGCCAGGAGCCAGAACACATAAAACCCGGATCGAAAAAGGTCAAAACGAACGAACTTAAGAGCGATAAATGCCCGATCAAAAGGCCTGGTCGAACAAACTCAGATCAATAAGACTCAGATCGACAAGACTTAGAGCGGTAAGACTCAAAGCGATAAAACTCAAAGCGATAAAACTCAAAGAATGTGGGGCAGAAAGTAGGGCAGCATTTTTTTCCACCATGGCCAGTCGTGGTTTACATCATGACCCCAGATGTCTACCCATGCCGGAATACCCTTATCTGCAAGAATCTGCTTCAGGCGAAAGGTGTCTTCGGGGTATTCCCAGGGGCCTTGGCCGGTGCAGACGATAATTTTTGCCTGGCGCAGCTGATCGAGAACCCAGGGTTCGTTCAGCCCGGGCAGGTAATCGACGGGCGTATTAAAATAGACGTTCTGGTCATAGTAGTCGCCGATGACGTGCTTCAGCGTGTATATGCCGGCGAGGGCGATGCAGGCGTCGAAGACATCGGGGTGCCGCAACAGAAAATTCACCGAATGGTAGGCCCCCATGCTGTTGCCGGTCAGGGCGATTTTGCAGTTGCTCTGGCAATGATTGCGAATGAATGGCGCCACTTCGTTGACGATGTAGCGATCATAGGCTTCATGGCGGTAAACATTGTCGCCCATGTGCCCGTCGCCGCGCAGAATCGACTCGTTATCGAGACTGTCTACGCAAAAAATCTTCAGGCGGCCCTGTTCAACGTGTTCGCGCACCACGTCGAGCATACCGAAATCTTCAAATTCATGAAAAGTGCCACCGGCACATGGAAACACCAGCAGTGGCCTGCCGTAATGCCCAAAAACCCTGATTCGCATCTCGTGACCAATGTTGTCGCTGTGCCATGCATGAAATTCGCTGTGCATATCCGGCTCCTGTAATTTGATTGGCAAAATTATAACATATCAGCCGCTAACCTGACACTACAGCAAAAATGTTTGCGCAGCCCCCACAGCATTTTGCTCATGTAAAGCGGCTTTCGAACTGCCATTCGGTTTGCAGCCCGGGTTGTGCAGTTCAGTGTTTAAGGCGGGTTGCCTGCTCTGGTATTGCGATCTGGTCAGAGCAGAGCAGAAAATTGTTCGCGAAATTTTACGGCGCCACCGTTGGCCGGGTGCCTGACCTTGGCGAAGTCTATGCCCGCGATTGCCAGTCTTGCGGCGGCTTTTTCACCGACCGCGACAATTCTGGCCGGCTTGAGAATGTTGATCAGATCGGTCAGGCGTGCCTGCCCGGCCGCGAATTCACGGTCGTGCGGCGTGCGGTTCGAAAGCAGGCCGCGACTGCGATGAAACGGGTGCCAGGGCAGGGCGTTCCAGATTGCGAAATCATAGGGGTGTACACCCATGGCCAGCAGATGGCCCCAGACGATGGTGGCAGTCGGTTCGTTGAAGCCGTCTTTGCGTATCTCTTCGCGGCTGGTTCGGCAGGGTTGCATACCAGTAAAAATATGCTCGGGACTGATGCCGTTTTTTTGCTGTTTCCCGAGCAGCATGCGCTCTGAAGTCATGGCGATACCAGTGAAATGCCCACCCTGGTAGCCAAGTGCTTCGCCGATCAGCAGAAACCTCGTGCGCCCAAGGCGCTCACGCAGATAAAACATGAGCTGGTGTCGCCTGATTTCGGCAGAGTTGGTGTAATCATCGTTTTCGGGGTCGTTTTGCCACCAGGGGTTGAACAGGTCGCCCTCGGGCATCGACTGCAGGGAATCAATAAAATCGTCAATTGTGTTAAAAAGCTGATTATTCATAATACGGTCATAATAATCTATGGGGTTTATCTGTGCAAATCAGTTTCTGTAATTGAATCCTGCAGAACAAAACCGACTTACTTCACCGGCACGGCCATCAGCCGGGTGCCCCGGCGTAAAGGGCACTGTTAATCAGGCTTTCAGCTGCTGCCTTTGATGACCCTGTTTTAAGTTAAGGCTTTATACTGTTGAGCCAGTCGATAATCTCAGTGGCAGCGGTGGCCAGGTTGTGTGAGCTCCAGTCACCTTTTGTTTTGAGATTGATTTGCTTATAAGTTTTCAGCTGAGGGTCATAATGATAGGCCACCCATGAATTCGCACCCATATCGTTGCCTTCGTTAACCCGCTCAGACATGCTGGCCGTCGCCGCCGGCTGAATCAGTTCTGCCATGAGCCTCAGCTTGTCGGCATCAACGGTGGTTGCCAGTTTTTTTCCGGGGCGATAGAGTTCTTTCAACTGTTCTGCCGTCAGGGCCGCCCGATCAAAATCTGGCATTTTGCCGTTATCAGGGTAGGCAAACGCGTGAACCTGCCCGGCTGAATCAACTGTAATGCCTTTAAAATCAAAGCCCCACGCCCAGTTCACATAATATTTCGCGAACAAAATATCAGCTTCAGCACCACCATCTTCAGCTGGCAATGCCCCTGCAATGCCCACAAACAAGAATATCGCCATTAAAACCGCCGGCAGTTTCCCCATAAAAAAGTCTCCTGAAGTAATTTAACTCTGTACAGCATTATACCCTATGCGTGCAGCCATTACAGTCGCCCACCGTCAATGACTGAAGGGGCCGACGGGCGCGAGGTTTGCGCAAGCAAAACCCGCGAACGGCCTCATTTCTCGCATCGACGCGATTGCTCTGTGTTTTTTAATTTAAATGGAAATTAAGGTTCAATCTCGAATTGAAAGCACTTTTATAAGAGCTTCTTTGATGTCTTCAAGCTTTTTCTGGCCTATAACACCAATTTTCTTACTAAACCGATTCACCGACAATGAACGAATCTGAAAACAGTCTGCTGCAGATTCTTTGATGAGGTTGTTGTCTTCGTCAGGGGAAAGATTCACCATCCAGGGTGCAACCTCATAACGTTCTTTCCAGTCTGTGATTGGGACAACAATTTTTAATGGGAGTTTGCCTAATGCATTGTCGTTGACAATCACTGCAGGCCTGGTTTTCCGAATTTCTGCGCCTACAGTCGGATCAAGATTAATCTGCCAGATTTCACCTTGCTTCATAAAACGACTCGAAATCTATTGAAGTAAAGACTGTTAATTCCTTATCTGATTTATAGTCTTCAAGCAAAGCTTCGGCAGCTTCTTCCATGCTCTTTTTTATTGCAGCTTCCCGGATGTTTTTTAAAGTTTTTTCAACGATTAGCATTCTGTCGCTTACCGGCAATTTTTTAATTGCTGATAAAATCTCTTTTGTCCCCATTTTCACACCTCTTGGATTAAGTGACTACAAGATTATAACAGATTGAGCAGGTCTTGACTCGTTTTGCATGTTTTTTATTTCACAGAACGCCTGCCGTGAACGGCCTCATTTTCAGAGTCAATTTCAGCCGCGCTTTTAAAAAGATTCAAGAGAATCGATGTGCATTGAGGCAAAGGCAGATTCTCTTGCGTTTATTCATGCAACAGTCTGATTCTGACCCGCCTGACGCCGCTGCCGGTGCGGTTTCCATTAATCACCTGATTTATACCGATGAAAATATCGTGGTTAACCTGGCCTTCGGTATCAGGCTGGCCGGCAAGGCAGAAGATATAAGGCGACTTGACCTCGCCATCGAGGCCTCTGTCGTTTTGCCAGACAAGCCGGTTGTTGCTGACCTCAAAAATAACTGTGGCCCCAGAGCTGCCGAGCCTTTCTGCAGACGCCAGAACCTTGCCGCCCTTTTCGTCGGCTTGCATGTGGTCGTCGCCGTACAGGGCAAAATTGCCGTTCATAATCTGTGCTTCACTGTCATGGCTCTGATGACCGCCGTCACCCGAAAAGCCGTTGCATGAGACCGAATCGGCGATATTGAGATTCCAGTCTTTAAGGGTCTCGTCAAACTGCACTTCAATTTTTGCCCGGCAGACTTCGGTAGTTTTCGGATCTAAAGTCAGCTGCACCACGCCCTGGCCGTTGATTGGCCCTTTAAAAGCCTTTATTGCCTGCTGATTTCGAATGCCGATGCGGTTTTTCTCAAGGTCAACCTCGCAATCGACATCGGCCGGAAATTCATCAGCAGCCATAAACTGAGCTTCAGAGCCTTGCATCTGAGGAAAATCACGGTTTTGAGGTTCATCTCTTTCCAGTGTCAGCGGGACTTTCGGCCCTTCAGGCATCTGGGATGCCTGGAGGCCTGGGGTAGCAAAAAGAAAGGCTGCCAGCAAATAATGTGACGGTCTGAAAGCTTTACCAGAAGTGTTCATTCTATTCTCCTGCCATTACCTTAAAAACTTTGGTTATTTTATCAGTTACGGAAACAGTATCCCTGTTTTTCGCCCGATTGTCGAGTAGCCAAGTATTAGACGAGGTATTGCTGCGTCTGGTTGCAATTGACCCACTCGCAATAGCGCTTGAGCCGGACCTACAGGCTTGCGGCGACCCTGTTCCCAGTTTTGCAGAGTTGCCAGGCTGACGCCGATCATTTTGGCAAATTCTGATTGAGATTAAGGCAAGCTTTCACGGAGTGCTTTTACATCAAGAGCAGTGAACTCAAACACTCTGGAAGGCTTCATTTCACAGCGCTTGATTTGCACAAACTGCTTTACACCCTTAACAAGTCTGTTAAAGTCTTTGTCTTTCATGTTGTTACTCTTTTCCTCCCTGTTTCTAACGCATTCTCTGGAATAATCTTGATTATCTAAATAATTTTCATTATATTATATATAGGACATGTGCAGTTTTGGAGGAAAAGTATCATGACAAAAACCTATTTGCTAAGGCTTCCGGAAGAAAGGCACAGACAGTTCAAGGTTCTGGCAAGCTCATTGGGAATGACAATGAGTGAACTGGTTATCAACTGGATCAATCAGGAAGTCGAGAAGAAAATGACTGTGGCTGACTATCTCGATATGCCAATCACAGAGGAAGAACTTTCACCAGGAGAACTGAAGGCTATCAAAGAAGCTGAAAAAGAACTGGATAGCGGCGACAGGGAAGAATGGCAGGTCTTTAAGAAAAGATTGAAAAAAGGCTCTAAATAATGCCAATCCGTATTTTTAAGGGCGCAAAGTTTGAAAAAGCACTTTTGAAGCTGCCAAAAAAAGAGCAGAAAAAAATAACGGATGTAATCGACCTGTTCGAGGATGGAAAGCCTGTTGATATTATTCGACTTGATAAAGATCTTTGGCGACTTAAAGTTGATGTTTGGCGCGTGTTCATCAGATTTAAAGGTGATCTGGCCGAGATTTTAACTGTCGAACGACGCAAAACCACTACCTATCGGAAAAGGTAGACGATGACAATAAATGACAAACCTCAGCCAGGGTTTACTTTCGCTTGCTGGTTTTGGGGTTTAGCTTCTTTTTGACTGTGGCGCTTGGTGCGAAGGTTACAACCTTCTGGCCCGGGTGCTGAAAAATTTAGGCTGATGAATTCATGCTGTCAGCAAGCATGTTAACTTTGGCAATGAACATTTTATTGAAGTCGGGCAGTGGAATCAGGGGTGCTTCAAGCGCCAGCAGCAGTTCTGGTGAAACCCGCCCTGCCGTCACGGCTTCGCTGCCTGCCCTTCTGACCAATTGCAGATAGCTGCTGATGTGTTCAGAGAATTCGGGCACGATTCCAGAAAGAAGGCCGCCCGCGCCACGGTATATTTCCCCGGCGAGTTCGAGATGCATGTTTCGGCACAGGCGCCGGAAAAAGACCTGCATTACTGCAAAATGACTCTGTTCCGGGTAGCCGCAGTTGCTGATGGTAACCAGCCGGGTTGGTTTGGGGTAGCGACGTCGATGGCGGCTTTCGCCATGTTCATCTAATTCCCAGTGCGGGTCGCCAATTGTAATCAGGCGGTCAAGAAAGACTTTCAGCAGCCCAGAAATATTGTCGGTGTAGACGGGTGACGCCAGAATCACCATGTCGGAATTGATAAATTTTTCAATCAGGGCGGCCATGTCGTCTTTAATCACGCATCTACCGGGTGTATTCTGCCAGCAGGCCTTGCAGGCACGGCAGGGGCTGATCGTCATGCCTGCGAGCCTGATGTGTTCGGTTTCGGCTCCGGCGTCTGCTGCTCCCTGCAGAAATGCTTCGACCATGATAGCAGTGTTTGACTGGCCGATCTTGTGGGTTCCATTGAAGGCAGTGATTTTCATGACAAGTTTCCTTTGTAAAAATGAATTTGCTATTCGCTAATATAATTTGTGGCAAAAAAAATCAGCAGAAGGCAGACAACCCTCGTTGATGGTAACTCATAAGCCCGACAAGGGCTTTTCGGCAGTCTACCTGACTGGTGTCAGAGGCAAGAATTGAAACAGTGATATTTATGAGGTTCTCGTAAATGCCAGTCAGAAGAACGTGGTCAGGAAAGGTATTTGACCTTTTCTGCAGGCTGGCAATGTGCTCGATAACTTTGTCGATCACAGCCTGTTGCGCAGTTTTGCGAAAATCTGCCCACTTTGTGCCATTGCAGCCACGCATAAGGATCAAAAGCTTCAGACGGTTATCGAGCAGAAACTTCAAAAAGGCGAGGTTGCTTTTTTTGAACTCTTTTGAAGCAGCAACTCGGGCAGAACTCATACCCTTAACCAGGACAATTTTTTGCTGCAGGGCCAGCAGACCCCCCCCGACAAAGCTTTCGGGGATAAGCGTATAAAGCAACTCTTCTTTGTTACTGTGATATCGATAAAGATTGCCGGTAGACACACCAGCCATGGATGCAATTTCAGCCATGGTTGTTCTGTCATAGCCCTGGGCTGCAAACAACCGCAGAGCCGCCCGTTCAATTTGAAGCCTGATAGCATTTTTAAGTATCTGCATAAAAATGAATTTTAAATTCATTTTTAAGATATGCAAATTCAGCTGGCATGTCAACGATTCATTTGCGATTGCCTATGTTGGTAACAACTTTGGGCGCATTGCACCAGATTCGGGCAGGTAGAGGCCTACACAAATGATTCGCGGAAAGTATGATTGCACGGGGATCGAGTTTTCGGTTTGTTGGCCAATGGCCGATTCTTGAGAATAAAATAGCAGATAGTGACTGGAACGAATGAAAGCCGAACCTTCATGGCTGGCATCGCTGTTATTTGGGTCTGCGAACTTTCCTCCCAAGACCACACTGTTTTCGACGAATTGAAAGCAGCTTTGATTGCCCGGCAGGTAAAAGATAGACCGAAGGCGGCCAGGGGGATCTGCGAGATCTATGCTGAGGTTTTTCGTGTCTGTGGAGAAAACGAACGCCCGCATATCAGGAATGCCGTTTCAAACTGTCATCGGCAGATTTTTCCAGTATCCAGCGGTGGTAAGTAACCGCAAAGCTCATGGCCCCTAGATCACGGCCCCAATAACTTGAACCAGACGCTGCACGTAAAGCTCAGTTCATCCCCGCGTGGGCGGGGAATACCGGCATCACAGACTGACTCTGAGAAAATGATTCGGTTCATCCCCGCGTGGGCGGGGAATACTATTTCAGCGGTTTAAATTGGTTTCACTGTTGCGGTTCATCCCCGCGTGGGCGGGGAATACGCAACCCTTTTTTGCGCCGATTCTGATAACGCCGGTTCATCCCCGCGTGGGCGGGGAATACGCCATCGACCCGGATTTTTCACTGGATGAAAACGGTTCATCCCCGCGTGGGCGGGGAATACAATACGCTTCACCCAACCCAAAAGCCTGTTGCCGGTTCATCCCCGCGTGGGCGGGGAATACCGTGTATGATGTGCTTATGTAGTGAACGTTTACGGTTCATCCCCGCGTGGGCGGGGAATACGCGGTATCGGAATTTTCGCGAGGCTCTGCGGACGGTTCATCCCCGCGTGGGCGGGGAATACTTACAAGAGCAATACGGTTTGGCATAAAGGAACGGTTCATCCCCGCGTGGGCGGGGAATACGTGTCAACGCATTCGCTGTTGCTAGGGCTTGACGGTTCATCCCCGCGTGGGCGGGGAATACGCGACTCCAGTAATCCCCGGCAAGATCAGCGTCGGTTCATCCCCGCGTGGGCGGGGAATACCTAATTACCCGTAACTTTTTCATATACTCCACCGGTTCATCCCCGCG
>DAOPYA010000010.1:0-60322 GCA_035352635.1 Candidatus Rifleibacterium sp. | reverse complement strand
CGGTGGGCGGCTTTTTTTGCTGCTGTTGCCACTTGCTTTGGCGGTTTCGCCAGCCTATGGAGGAAATTCCGGAACAACGTTTGCGGGTTCTTCAGGTTTGTTTACGGTTCCGGTGCCTGACTTTTCGGCGACCGGTCGAGGCCTGGCGTTTAAGAGCAACAGCTTTGACGGGCGGCTTAACTATCAGAACCAGACCATCGATACCGGCAAAGACGAGCAGTTGATCAGCATCAGAAATAAGTTTTCAAGTGAAATTGAGATGTCACTGGTAAATGTGAATTTTAGACGACGCGGCCTGGCGGCGCTGAGTGGTTCGGCGAATCTGTACGGTATCGGGGTAAAAGTTTCCCCGGATGAAGGTGACCGGGATTTCTGCTACGGATTCAACGTCGCGCCTTTGACCAACCGTGAAAGCCTGCTCAGCGATATTGAGCAGATCGAAAGCCTGCGCAATCTGTATGCAACCTTTCATGAAAAGATGTCGCGGCGAATAGATGGCTATCTGAGTCTTTCGGTCGCCTATGCCGGGTCACAGAAGATTGAGTTTGCCGATGGCAGCCGGCGCGAAAAAGATCGTAACGAAATCTATACCGGAACCCTTGGGGCTTCGATGCAAATCGGGCATGGTGCCATGTTTATCTGTGAATTCAAGACCGGTCATTACCGCGATCTGCTAAGTGACGACACGGTTAGATACCGGTTGCACAGCGGTTTGCGTTTGAATCTTTCGCGTGGAACCATTGAGGCGGTTGTCTATGATCTTACGAATGCTGATATGACAATCGGCTTCGGGGGCGGCGTGAATTTTTGATTTTCTATCTTTTATTCTGACGCGAAAAGCGCTAATATATTCTATATGACAGATTGGGGATCATTGCTTGGCAACATCTAATTCTGAATTTGGCGCACATGAACTGTTACTGGCCCTGACAAGCGGCAATGGCACCATGGTGCTTGGTTGCCTTGCAGAAATTGACAGCCGCCAACCGGTACGAAGCGAGGCTGAGCTGTTAAAAAAGGCTTTTGACGAAACTACTGACCCGGTTTTGTCTTTTCAGATCAAGAAGTCATTAAGACTGGCTGTTTTTAAGCTGAAGGGCACACATTTCAAAGTTTCGCTGGCCGGTCTCGAAAAACTACTTGAAGACCCGGCACGCTATGAAGATCTGGCGCTGGGTATTACCACTATAGAAGCAGCTGAGGCCTTTCTTGCTGCCGATTGCTTTCGTACCGCCCGCTGGCAGAATTTTCCAGCCGAAATACTGCCGACCTTCTGCCTTTTTTTCAAAAAGCATGGCAGCATAGAAGACTCGCCGGCCCTCATTGAATTAACCCGTCACCCTGATTCGACGGTTATCACAGCCGCCCTCGCCGCGCTCGAAAAGCTAGACCCGGTGAACTTGCAGGGCATCATTATTCCGCTGCTGAATTCGCCTCAGAATGTTATTAAAGCCCAGGCGATTCAGGCATTCTACCGCTGGAACCGCGCCGAAGCCCTTAAACACCTGGTTAAGCTGCTGCTTTCTACTTCAGAATCAGAGGTCGTTCTGGCTCTGCATCACGCGGCATTTTTCCCGTTCCCTGAAATTGAACCGCACCTGATAAGGCTTTTAACACAGGTCACCAACCCTTCAGTGTTGATGCGTATCAGTCAGATTCTAAAAAACAACGCGCATGCCGAATTGCCATTCAGAATCTACTGGGTGATTCGCTCGCTTGATGGTCAGCACCAGAGTCTGGTCAAGGGCATATTGCTCGGCATCGTTCGCGCTCTTGCCGATCGCAAGCTCATTGAAGGCTCGGTGCAAGATTATCTTAATCAATTAAAAGAAAAGGTGCGACGTGAAGAGCTTAGCCTGCTTAAAGAAACCTGCCAGATATCGACTGAAGAAGGCGAAGCAATTCTGCCGACTCTTGAAGAATTCGATGCTCCGCCCGTAGAGCTCTCGCCAGGCACCAGCCCTGAAGCCAGGCCAGCAGCTTCAGGCGTCGAAGGCAAAAAAACCGATGGGCCGCCTCCGGTGGTTAAACCGGTTGAGATCGACTTTGAAAATTACAACAGCCTCTCAGAGCAAGACCGGGTTCAACTGCTTGCCAGGGGTAATGCTGCGTTTTTTGCCGAGCACAAGGGCAAACTCTCAGAACTCCTTTCTTCGGCCCAGGGCAAAGAATTGGCTGCCGTCATTACCATTTTTGGCAAGTATGGCAAGATGAGTGAATGTGAACGCATCAAAAAGTTGGTTAAAAATGAGAACCCTGATATAATCTGCGCCTGCATCAAAGCCCTTTCGACGCTTGATTCTGAACATCTGTGTCTCTACCTGCCTCAGTTCATGCAGGAAAAAAATGGCAAAGTCAGGATGACGGCCACCCGCGTCTTTGTGGGCATTGACCGCGATCGCATCAAGAGCTTGCTGACGAGCATGATTGGTTCTGCAAATACCAAGCAGCGTTCGCTTGCTGTTTCCACCTCTATGCTTGTTGATTTTAACATTGTCAGGCAGCCGCTTCTTGATGCCCTCGCCAAAGAAACTTCAGTCGAAATAATCGAAAAACTGGGTGTGGTTCTCGCCACGAACCCTGATCGCGAGTTACTGGCATCAGTATATAAAATTTCGCTTACTTCAAGAACCACTTTGCGTGTTGAACAGCAGCGAGTTGTTCAGATGCTCGCCGAAAAACTGGCGATTGCCCTAAACCATATTTCGCCACCCGAAGAGCTGATAAAAGAAACCCAACAGGCCTACGAAGAAGAAATAAAAGCCGCTGCCCTGGCAAAAGAAAAGGCTGACGCCGAACGCCGCGCCGCCGGCCTGACTGATGATGACGACAACCCCGAACAGGACAGCGGAGTTAACTCACTGCTATCATCTGAAACCGGGGATGCAAAAACAACCAGAGCCAAAGTCACCGTTCTGATCTGGATGCTGGTCGCAATAATCTGGGGCGGTGGTATGGCTCTGTTGTTCTTAAAACTGGTTACAGGTGAATAATTACCAGCCCCGGGCGTAAACCTGGGGCGGGTAATAACCACTATACTGGCTGCCAGGCAAGTTGTTCTGATAAAAATTCAGGTAACTGCCGTAGACGTAACCGCGCCTTAAAGGCATATACGCAGACTGAATAAAATACCAGTTACCGCTTCTACCCAAAACATATACCTGTTCACCGGCATTCAAAGAAGCAATGACATTTGAGTTGCGCTTCTTGCGCCCTGAAACATAGGGTTCTGATCTGACATTCAAATTGCTGGCAACCACTGCCCGCCCACTAATAGGGTTATAACCGTTCTGATAGCCGGTGCCGGCATAATAACCCTGATAATATGACCAGTTGGCGCCGTTCCAGGCTGGGGCCGGCATCTGAGCCGCAGCGACCGGCACCGCCGGGTGCATCCCGAGATAACCATAAGCGGGCCAGATGTAAGGGGCGCCTGTGTTAACGACCCCATAACCCCACTCGGTCGGAACAACAATACCGCGCCGGGCTTCGGCAGCCCCGCCCGAAAGAATGACCATGGCCACCAATATCGCTGACAACAAAATTCCTTTTTTCAGCATAAGTTTTCCTCCTTGATTAACTCATGTACCAATTTTACCGCGAAATTTTTGGCCAGCCTACTTTTTTCTTAAACCCGCAACCGATCCTGCTTTCGCATAACAATTCCCGGTCAAAAACCATGGGCAACCCGGCTGATAAGCCGAAGTTGCCCATTTTAAAAAACTCAGGCGTGGGCAGAAGATCGATTCAGAAATGGTATTGCGGCATATCTTTTATTCGACTGGTAAAGCTGAAAAGGTAGTTCTCGTTGTTGTTGTTGCCATCGCCGTCCCAGCGGCCGTGAATAAAAAATTTAACGGCCACGTTCAGGGTACCAAATTGCTCGTAATATGGTGCGTTGCGAAAGAGAAGGCTGTCAACGAGAGTGTTTTCGGGCAGTTCAACCAGGCGATTGATGCCGTTTTCTCGTCTGGTGGGGTGAAATGAAAGAATGCGGATACGCTGCGCCCGGTTTTTCATTTCCTGTTTCATGGTTATAAAATCGCGGGTCTGACCGTTTAGATCGATATAAAAATTAGCCAGGCCTTCCTGGGTCAAAAAACCATTGTAAGTAATGGTCATCGCCATTTCGCCCGGGCGGCGCAACCAGTCGATGCGAATCGATACCGTGCCATCGGCGTCGGTAATTTCTTTCGACTCACTATGAATAATATCGCAATCGTTCATCTGTGCACCTGCACTAACGGTCAAAATCAGTATTGAAAAGATTATAAGAACAATAATTTTTACGTGCATATTCATAATCAAAACCTCCGGAATCAAATTCCGCAGGTCTATATGCAATTGCCATGCCAATTCAACAAACCCTTGCCCACAGCAGAACCTCAAAGTCTCTTGCCAGTCATATCAGCCCACAGTGAGCTTTTGCGAGCAAAACCCACAATCGGTGCACTTCAAAAGGGCTGAGTATGCTTACTGCATGCTGCTTTGCCTGGAGTCAGATTTTGAGAATGATGCAAAGTTTATACACACAAGCCGATGCACGTATTTTGTTCATTCTGTATCATTTTTGAACAAAATGCCTGATTACCAGGATTTATAGGGCTGGCCGCGCCTGTCGATTTTATCGCTTGCAGAGTAAATATCAAAAACATTGAGCAGGTTTGTCGTTTCGGCATTAAGCGGGTCTGTAGAAGAACGAGTCTGCCAGTCTGGTTTTTCGGTGAAAGGGTCAATGGGAATCTTGCGCAACATTCGCTTCTCAACAAGTTCGTCAAGGCTTGTCGGGTAATAACTGGCATCATCAAGACCTGGTTCGCTGTTCGATTTTTTTTCATAAAAACGATCGATAGCCCGGCGCATCTCACGCAAATTCTCGCGCAATAGTTCTTCTTTTTGTTGGATAACCACATTTTTAGCGATTGGCACTGCAGTTGACGAGAGAATGCCAATAATCACGGTACAAACGATCAATTCAAGAAGCGTCATGCCCGAAAGTTTATTAAACCGCTGCGATTTGTCAGTAATCTGCATATTTGCGCCCACCTGCATCAAGAGGGGAAGTCTCGGAAGATTCATTACTGTAAAGGCTCAAAAAGCCTTCGACCGGGTCATAATGCCAGATACCACTGCCGTTACTTCCATGCCATTGATCGGGAACCCGGTTAACGAAAGTCGGTGCCAGTTCGGGCAAGGTTTCGGGAAACCGGCCATTGTGCTGTAGTGCATATTGATGAATGGCGGTGCGCAACATGCTCAATTCTTGCATCAGAGCGGTATCGCGGGACTTTTTCAAGACCCGGGTATTATTATAACCCGCCGCCGTGATGAGAATACCGATTATCGAAACGACGACCAGCATCTCAATCAGCGTGAATCCATGCCGCAGTCGGCCTGAAATTCTCATGCGATAATTGTTCACCACATTACTCCTCAGTTGTAATCAAAAAGGTTACGGTCGCCGGTGTTTTCAACCATTGGGGCGGCCTTTTTGAAACTCAGTTCAGGCAGATTGCCCTGATTTACCAGTTTAATCTGAAGAATTTTTGCGACCAGAAACAGTTCTTTCTCAAGAGCCTCAAGATTCTTGGTTCTGGTTATAACCGGGTGAGAAGTAAACTCATAAAGGCGCACAACTGCTTCGCGACTGGCCTCGACCGCTTTTTCCGCCAACTCGGGCGTTGAGGCCATTTGCACCGCATCGGCAACCAGTGCCGCGTCTTTTTTCAGGCGAATGGCATATTGCGGGTAAATGCCGGGCAATGGTTCAAGTTCACGGGCCACCACTTTCATGATTTCGGCTTTTATGGTCAGTTTGCGGCGGTTGCCGAGAGTTGGCGTTACGTAGTCTTCGCCGACCAGCAGCGAAAAAATCCCTCCACCATTTTCGTAAGAAAGCGTCAGAAGCAGAATGATGATCAGGCCATAAAGAACCCGTCGTTCACGTGCCCGGAGTCTCAGGGTGTCGATGACGTCTTCGCGATGTTTCTGGGTATATTCATTTTTAATGTCTATCATTTTACCAATAACCTCACAGTCATGGCATATCGGCCGCCTTCGACGAGAACGATTTCTTGAATAATTACCGGCGAATCAAGGTTTTCGATGGTTGAGAGAAAAGTGCGCATGCTGGCATAATCGGATTTTAAATTCATTTTAAGGCTGTAAGACGGTACTGGGAGTTTGTCAAACTCAGTAGTGAATTCGTAGCGAACTTCTTCGAGTGATACATTGCTGGTGATGGCGATTTTCTGCAGGCGCTCAATGATGCCAGGCAATTGCGATTCTTCAGGAAGCAGGGCCGAAACATCAGCATGTATTTTTTGCAGGCGTTGCAGTTTATCGATCTGAACCTTGCAGGTTTCGCGGTTGCGAACTGCGGTCTTTGCGGCTTTAACAGCGGCGTGGCAACTTTCTGCAGCGGCCTTCAGTGCTTCGTTCTGGGGTTCAACAAGCAGCGAAGGCAAAAAGAAAAGAATAACGAGAATTAACAAAGGCAGCGGAGCCCGTTCTTTAAGTTTTTTTAATTCATTCGGGTTCATGGCAATTCCCCGCTTTCACCTGCGTAGTCAACATCCAGGTTAAAAATTATCGCCTCGTTCTCATCAGTGCGGGTTCTGGCATGCTTTTTGAGACTTGGATTGGCAAAGACCGGCACTGCGAATAGAGACCGAAGCAGAGTAGTAAGGTTGCCAAGTTCGGGAGTTTCGCCTTCGAGGCTGATTTTAACAAGTTTGTCAGGTTTAATGGCAATTCTTCGGAATTTAACCTGTGGCGGGGTAAGCTGTTCGAGGCGGTTAAGCAGGTTGCTCCAGGATGTGTGGCAAAGCAGCGATGCCCGACGCAAAGCCGAATAGCTTTTTTCTGCCCTTTCGATGTCTTCGCGTGCGGGTTTTGTGCGGCTTACGCTGTCGTTGAATTCGCTGGTGCGGGCAATTAATCTGGCTTCGGCTTCCTGATAGAATTTTACGGTTTCAACCGCAGAGAGGTATTTGAACGCCAGAAACATGGCAAGCGCGACCGGAACAGCGTAGAGAATCAGCAGCGAAGTTTTAAGCATAAAACTGCTGCCTTTGCGATAAACGATAGTCGGTTTAAAATTTAAAAAATGTTTCATGATTACCTACTTTGCCAGAAGCCCAAGACAGGCCGCATAAGCAGGGCCGGCCTGAACCCTGGCTTCGTCGAGTTTCTTTGCCAGAGGGATCTCTTCAAGTGGATTAAAATAAAGGCATGCTGTTTCAAGGTATTCGCTGAGAAAAACATCAAGACCGGCGAACATTGAACTGCCACCGGTCAAAAATATGGAGGGCAACTTTGAAACATTGAATTTGTCCTGGAAAAAGCGAAACGTGACGTTTAATTCGCGCAGCCAGTTGCCAAAAATCCGCTCTATTCTCTGGCGCCGTTCGATCAACAAGCTGACATCGGCCCGGCCCACCGGGAAAAATTTTTCGCTTTCTTTTGTTTTCATGGCTGTTTCAAGGTTTACTGAATCAAGTTCACTGATTATTTTTGCAAACTCTTCGCCGGCTACTTCGATGACCCGCTCATACATCAGGGCGCCACGGCTGTAAGCCTTAACCACTGTGGTCTCATGGCCAACATGCAGATTGATGACCGTCTGATCGACAGTTTTATCTGGAAACGATTCTTCAAAAAGGTTGAAAACCCCAAGCGAAGATGTATCAAAAGCCATGACTTCCATGTGCAGGTCGGTGGTCAGACTCGAAAGAATCTCGATCAGTTCTTTTTTAACCGCCGCTGCCAGCACTTGAAAGTGACCGTCATTGGCGCCTGATGGCCCTAGAATCTGGTAATCAACCAGAGCTTTCATGCCTTCTGGAATCGGCAGGCTTTTTTCGAGGCGCCACGAAAGAAAGCCTGGCGAACGGCGCTCGACCTCTGAAAGCTCGAGAAGTGCCAGATGCAGTTTTACCCAGCGATCTGGCAGGCCGATTACAAAACCCTGCCGGGTATTTCTAACGCTTTTAACCAGGCCTGCAAGAATATGCTTGAAAACCGTAAGGTCGCTGATAAATGGGCTGGTGAAATCGCCGCCGACCAACCCCTGGGGCAGGTCAGCCCGGGCAAGGTTTCTGATTACGTAGCCCTGACGCGCCGGGCCCGGGTCTACTGCTGCAAGTTTGATGCTGCTGGTGCCGATATCGATGGCAACCAGTTCGGTGTATAAATTCATCAGAGCACCCCTTCTTCAAAAGTCACGCGATTCATTTCCTCGAATGTGGTCAGGCCGTGTTCGACTTTTTGCCAGCCGGCCCGCCGCAATGGAACCATACCCCGCGCAATGGCCGCTTTTCTTATTTCGAGCGGTGACTGGTGTGTGAGAATCATCTGTTTGATGGCCGGCGACAGTTCAAGAACCTCAAAAATACCAGAACGGCTTTGGTAGCCTGTGTCGTGGCAGAACCGGCAACCCTTGCCACGTTTGAACTTAACATGGGTATAATGCTGAAAATCGACGGTTAATCTCTGCATCTCTTCGGTGATCGTTGTGTCATCGGTCACACAATTCTTGCAATTCAGCCTGATAAGACGCTGCGACATGATCAGGTTAAATGAACTGACGAATTCATAGGGGTCAATTTCCATGTTCTCAAGACGCGAAACAGCGTCGGTGACGTTGTTGGCGTGAATCGAACTGAAAACCAGATGGCCGGTAAGAGCGGCATTTATAGCGATTTTTGCTGTTTCGGGGTCGCGAATTTCGCCCACCAGAATTTTATCAGGGTCCTGGCGAACGATTGAGCGCAGACCTGAACTGAAGGTAAGGCCCTTTTTTTCGTTTACGGCAATCTGCACGATATCGGGCAACTGGTATTCAACAGGGTCTTCAATGGTAATAAATTTATCTTTTGGAGTATGAACAAATTTCAGGGCCGAATACAGAGTGGTAGTCTTGCCCGAACCAGTCGGGCCGGCAATCAGAATCATGCCGTATGGTTTTTTTACGTTGCGTTTGAACAGCAGCAGGTCATCACCTTCGAGACCAATTTTTTGAATATCAAGACCGAGGGCTGATTTATCAAGAATTCGCAAGACCACCGTCTCGCCATAAATTGACGGCAGAACCGAAACGCGGAAATCCACAAAACGATCATCAATTTTCAGCTTGAAACGGCCGTCCTGGGGAATGCGTTTTTCGGCAATGTCAAGCTGGGCCATAACCTTGAGGCGCGAAATAATCGGACCTCTCAGCCTTGGCTCGACATCAGAAAGCACTTCAAACAGAACACCGTCAATACGGTATTTAACTTTAAGTTGCGACTCATAAACCTCAAAATGTATATCGCTTGACCGCTTGCGAACTGCCTTGAGGATGATCGCATCAACCATTCTGATAACCGGGGTTTCGTTGCCGAAACCCGAAGTTTTGGCAACACCAGCCGCCGGGGCCGCATCTTCTTCTTCAATCATGACTTCGAGGGGCGGAAAATTCTCAAGATCGCCGAACACGACTTTTGAATCGAGACTGGTCTCAATCATAAGATTGAGCAGTTTTTGAATCGAAACTTTTGATGCTACAGCTGGCCTGATCGGCATGCCAAGCTGAACTTCAAGTTCTTCGATCGAATCGACATTGCCGGGGTCATGCATGATCAGAAGAATTTCTTTGCCGCTCTTGCGGTGCGGTATAAAACAATAGCGCCGCATCAAAGCAACGTCGATACTGTTAAAAAGCTCGTCATCAACTTCATAGTGGCTGAGGTCAATATATTCAATGCCGAGTTCAAGGGCAACCGAACGGGCATACTCTTCTTCGGTGACCAGGCGGCGGTCGATCAGTATCTGCCCAAGATTGGCCGGCACGGCTCCGAACTCATTAACCAGCTGTTGTACATATTCGAGGGTTATAAAGCCCTCTTCAACCAGAATCTCGCAAAGCGCTTTCTTGCGGAAAGTTGCCGCGAAGGCTTTGATCAGATTCTGGTCTGAAACTTCGGCGTCGGCTTCGAGTCGGCGCAAAACGTTATCAGCATGGTTAGCCGATTCCGCAAAAAGCTTTTCTGCTTTGTTACCATCTATAATCCGTCTGGCTACAAGAAACTCTTTGAAGCTTTCCATCTCAGGTCCTGTTCTAGTTGATTTTTGAAGCGGCAGTGAGCACCGGGTAGAGCAACGCCACCACCAGAGTGCCGACTACGAGTGCCATACCAAGAAAAAGAACCGGTTCAATCAGCGAGGTGATTGTATCGGTCAATTCAGTGATCTCTTCGTCATAATGTTCGGCGAGATTATCAAGCATTTCACCCAGATTGCCAGATTCTTCGCCGACGTGAACGACTCTGACCATGATTGATGGCGTATCTGGAATACTCTTCATGGCCTTGCCAAAGCCTAGCCCGCGTTCAAGTAATTCGGGCAGCACCGACAAACGACCGGCGATTACCTTGTTTTCGAGGCTGTCGAGAACCACCTTCAGGCTGTCGAGAATCGGAATACCGCCCTCGATCATGGTACTCATGGTACGGGCAAACTGGCTGTAGGCAAAATTCTTTTCGAGTTCGCTGACGAGCGGCACCTTTAATTTAAAGGCATCAAAGCGCCGCCGGCCTTCGGGTGAATTCGAAACAGTCACCAGCACAGTGAATGCGAGCACCAGCAGACAGAAGATAAGCAAAAACCACTCGCCAAGAAATTCTGATGTTGAAAGCAGAATTGAGGTCATCATTGGCAAAGGAATATCGAGGCTTTTAAACAGGCTGGCAAATTCAGGAACAACGGCAACTACCATATAGGTAACCGCCAGAGTTAATACGGTCAGCAGAATAGCCGGGTAAATCAGGGCCGCCATGACTTTGCGGCGAATGGCAATCGAATTGGTAAAATAGTCAGAAAGGCGTTTGAGAATATTTTCGAGCGCCCCGGCCTTTTCGCCGGCAACTACGGTTTTAATGTAGATATCTGGGAAAACATCGGGGTGCCGGCTCAGAGCCTTGCTGAGAGATATGCCCTCGCGGATATCCTGGTGAACTTCGCGCAAAGCACGATTAAGACAAGTATCTTCGGCGCCATCAAGAAGCACTTCAATAGCATCAGTGACTGGCATGCCTGACTTCAGCAGGGTACGAATCAACTTGGTGAATTCATTCAGTTCTTTGATCGAAACACTGCCCTTAAGAACCAGACCCTGTTTGAAACGCTCAAGCCAGGAATCTTCGAGAGTGCTTTCTGAGAGGATGTAGTAACCCTTGGCACTGAAAGCGGCCCGTAATTCGTCAAGTGAGCGGGTTTCGAATACCTCTTCACTGGTGTTGCCCTTTTCATCGGCATACCGAACTTTGATTCTCTGCATTAAATGCCCCCGAAATAAACAATCCCGAATTTCCAGATGTTTATGAGTTTATGCGATTTTTGCAAAAATCACAAACATTTAAACGGAAACCCGGGATTGTCAGGACAGCAGCGAAACCTACTCCCTTTCAATGTGAGCTTTAATTTATAAAATGCTCATTCAATTCTGCCTGTTTTTGTGTTAATTCAAGAATCCACTGCTGTTCAGGGTCAATTATTACTTCTTCAACCGCACCAAACCACTCTCTTGCCGATTTGCGATCTTCAAGACGGCGATATAGTTCACCGATCAGATAGGTCACCACTGGCAGGTTGTCAGGGTTCGCTATCGTCGATTTTTCGACCGCCACTTTGAGGAACTTTACCGCCAGTTGCTGCAATTCGATCTCTGCCTTGCGATTTTCGCGCAGACGACAGCACCACGAACCGCGCAGATAAAGATTACCGATATGGTAAGGGTTACGACCGGTCTCTTCATAAATCTTGCCGGCAACAAAAAATTTAAGTGCCTCTTCGGGCATCTTTCGGCTCAACGGCAGGCTGAGAATTTTTTTGATAAAAGCCGAAGGCACTTTGCGCACTTCAGAATGATCGCCAGAATAATCTTCGGGGTAACCAGCGTAATTGCATTCGGGGCATTGTACCAGAAAGAATGGCAAAGGGTTTTCGCCCAGGTAGTGTGGCAGGAAGTCGGAATCCTGCCCCTGGTGGGTAATTGAAGTCACGGTTCTGGCCTCAAATATCGCGCCACAGGCCGGGCAGGTAAATCCGCTGAGTTTAAATGATGTAACCAAGGTTTCTTTCTCCTGACGGTAGTCAGAATATAATCACAGAGGGTGTGAGTGTCAAATCTGTCATTCTTTCAGTGCCGCAATCATGCCAAATGAATCTGGTGGCCAGAACTTAAGTTCGGCCCGACCCTTGACCATGGTGCGATCAAGCAACCCCCAGGCACGACTGTCGTGTGAATTGTTCCGATTGTCGCCCATAACGCAGATACGGTCAACCGGAATCTTTTGCGGACCGTAGTTTCCAAAAACATACTCTTTAACAAAAGGTTCTTTCATCATCTTGCCGTTGCGAAACAAATAACCATCGCGAATTTCAATGATATCGCCCGGAATACCTACCACTCTTTTGACAAAGTCTTTTCCGGGCTCGAGCGGATAGGAGAACACGACAACTTCGCCCACTTCAGGCTCTTTCATCATGTAGACCATCTTATTGACGATGATTTTCTCGCGAGAATGGAGTTCTGGCTCCATGCAGGCACCCTCGATCACAAAGCCCTGAACAACGTAGGTTTGCAGAAAGAGAAAGAAAACCAACGCCCTGACAAAATCTTTAAACCAGTCCCTTAATCCGTGTACAATTTTTTTCATCGACCAACTCCGTTTTCGGTCTTCCAATGTTTGGCAAGAACCTATTCGGAAAAGTTCGATTATTTCTAAACGATAATTTTAATTTTTTTCAACTTTGTACACCAACCGTCCGCAAATTTAACAGCCAAAGGCCCATTTAAGCATCGTCAGGAACCCGGGCATACGCGGTTGTTTATTTATGTCTGTGGTTATTCAGACTCGGCGGCTTTGGAATGGCGACGGAAAAACGGGCAGTCGGCCCGTCCGTCTTTGTGAGGCTGGTCGGGGGGCGGCAGAGGCCCGGCAGGTCGCTGATACAGGTCTTCAAGGGTCAGTTCCTCGTCTGCGAGTCGCCATTGATCGTAGAGCAATCTAACCTGTTCGGCACTGGCGTTGCGCTGGTAAAAACCAGCCAACTGGCGCTGTCGCTGGATTTCATACATAGTCACTGCGGCGGCTACCGAAATATTGAGACTCTGTACAAAGCCGGCCATTGGAAGAAAAATATTTTTGTCGGCCATTTCGACTGTGGCATTTGAACAACCACGATGTTCGTTACCAAAAATAACCACCCAGGGAGTTGTCCAGTCTACGGTTCTGAAATCAACGGCTTCGCGGCCCATGTGGGTTGCAGCGATCTGGTACCCCTGCCCGCGTAATTCCAGCAGCGAAGCTTTGAGATCATCAACCACCCGCAGGTCAACCCAGCGCTCTGAACCTTTAGAAACCTCGGGGTTAACGTTTTCGGGTTTTTTAATGTCGGGTGCCCAGATAACCCGGCCAAAGCCGCTGGCATCTGCTGTACGCAATACTGCCGACAAATTATGCTGGTCGTGTACAAAATCAAGGGCGATAACGATATCGAGTTGTCGCTGATGAAGGGTCTGAGAAATACGATGGGTGCGTCTGACGGTGGGCATGGCATTAACCTTTCTTGCGGTCGATGGTAGCGTGTGTTTGTACGAATCCGGGTTTGATGGTAATACTGGCAATGTTGAGATTCAGCCAGGTTTTTCGGGCATCAAAAACCGGGTTGATCTGGCGAAAAATCGTGGCGATAACGTTGCGCGGCATCGACATGCCGTTCAAAAAGAGGCGCTCACAATTGAACATAACGGTTTTGGCATCGATCAACCTGGTGTTGCCATTCAGTTTAAATTCAGCAGTAACGAAACCTTTTTTTACCCGGCCATGCAACTGGGCGCTGTTTTTAGCGAGTTTCATCTTCATGCCGCTCAATGAGCGTGATTTGGCATAAAAAGCAAATACCTTCAAGATATCATCAGCCGAAACATCGGTTATCAGGCTGATCTGGCCGCCGGATTTAAAGCGCAGACGGCCGGCAGCGAGCTCTTCAACATCGATGCTGCACTCAGGAAAATCGAACTGCACCGTTTCGATGGTCAGGTTGTAATAAAGTACCCTGAAACATTTAACTCTAAGGCTCCTGAAGGTACCCGGCAGCGGGTCGGCATCAAATTCAACGCTGATACTGGCTGGCCGCGGCGTGATTTTTCCAATCTGGGCGATCTCGGCGGCATTGTACCCCATCAGTTGAAAAATGCCGGTTGCCTTGAATTCTTCTGGGTCATTAAAGGCTTTTATAAAAGCAGTTTCAAGCATAAGAGCATCGCTGGCAACCCTGACTTCAGGCAGGTCTTGGACATGCCCGGGCAGACTGCCAGAAAAAGATGCCATCAGAAGCATCAGAAGCAACCACACAGGTCTAGGCAGCCTTTTCATCGTTGGTTTCCTTTAAAGAGGCGATAATCACCTCAGCGGTCTTGAGTGGTATCTGGCAGCGCTTCTGAAGTTCTTCAACGCTGGCCCGGGCAAGATTGGCCATGGAACCGAATTCCCAGAGAGCCTTGCGAAGAGTTGCCGGGCCAACACCCGGCAGATTCAGCAGCGAAGAGCGCAAGACCTTGCGATTGTGGGTCTTCTTTTGAAAAGTGTTGGCAAAGCGATGCGCCTCGTTGCGCAACTTGATAATTGATTTCATACCCGAGCTTGAAAAAGGCAGATTGACACCGGTTCCATCGGGTTTAACCAGGGTTTCTTCGCGCTTTGCCAGGCCAAGCACCTCAATGTCGATGCCAAGCTCGTTCAGTTCGCGGCACGCGGCTCTGACCTGGGTTATGCCACCATCAACGATATAGAGATCAGGAAGGGTCGCGTGCTCTTTTAACAACCTGGTGAAGCGCCGCCGGGTGACCTCGGCAATCGAGGCCGGGTCATCACCACCCTGGGCCGATTTAATATGAAAAAGCCTGTATTCACCCTTGCGTGGCCGGCCATTATGGCAAACAACCAGCGATGCCACAGGATCGGTCCCCTGAATATGCGAAATATCGACACATTCAATGCGAACCGGTGGCACCTTAAGTTCAAGCAGATGCTGCAGATCAAGCACCGACTCGTCAATGCGTTCATTCCCTTCTGACTTAAGGTTGCGCAAAACTTCGTGGGCATTGTTGTCGGCCATGGCCAGCAGGCTCAAGAACTGCCCTTTGCGCGGAATATGGAAAGAAACCTTGCGGCCAGCCTTTTCGCTGAGCATTGCAAGCAGCGGGCCGAGGCCTTCGGGTTCGTGGCCACAATAAATTGTTGTCGGGATGATGTTGGTGTCGTAAAAGCGGCAGATGACGGTTGTTAGCACTTCCTGGTTTGAATTTTCAGGCTCGCGCTCAACATCGAGAATACGGTTGCCGAGCAACTTGCCCCCCCTGATAAAGAAAACCGAAAAAATCAGGCGATCATTTGCCTCGCTCATGCCCCAGAAATCAAGGTTAACCGGCTTGAGAAATTCAACTTTCTGGCTGGCAAAAAATCTCTGCAAAGCGGTGAGTGTGTCGCGAATCTCGGCGGCTTCTTCATAGCGAAACTGCGCAACCAGATCACGCAGTTGCTTTTCGAGGCCCGAAAAGTCAGGGTCGGCTCGCCCGGAAAGTACTTCAACCGCCTTGTTAATTGCGACCGCGTATTCTTCAGGAGTCACGTTACCCTGGCAAATGCCCTGGCAGACGCCAAGATGATATTTGAGACATGGCCTGACCTTACGCCCGGCAACGATGTTCTTGTGGGCCGTACACAGTCTGAAGTTTCGCGATAGAAGGTCGATGATCCTTGTCAGATCGTATTCGTTCGGAAAAGGCCCGAAATATTGGTTGCCATCGCGGAAAACGACCTTGCGAACCTTCTCGAGCCTTGGAAAAGCTTCTTTGAGGGTAACTTTGATATAGGGGTGAGTTTTGCTGTCTTTGAGCAGAATGTTGTAGCGCGGGTGATTTTTTTTGATCAGGTTGTTTTCGAGAATCAGCGCTTCAACCTCGTTGCCGGTAATGATAAATTCAATGTCTTCAATGGCTGAGACCAGCACTGAAGTCTTCATATTGTCGTGATGACGGTTGAAGTAAGATCTGACGCGCTTTTTTAGAGAGCGTGACTTGCCGATGTAGATTATTTCGCCAACCCGGTTCTTCATCAGATAAACCCCCGGATCAGGAGGCATCATGGCAAGTATCTTGGCGAGTTTTTCTTTTTCCATGGTGTTTTAATTGGCCCGGCGGCTACTTTGGCAACTTCACGGTACCAGAAGCGACCTTGGCGAGGTCGGTGGTTGCAGATGCTTCCTGGCCTGCGGCGGCCTTCACCGATTCAACGGTGAAATAGCGCAACTCAGCATTTTGCCCTGATTTAGTATACTGACCATTCAGGGTAACCAGACCGTCAAGAATGTTCTCGCGGCGCACTTCAGTCATGAGTTTCAGATTTGATTTGAGGGGTATCCGGCGGCCATCATCGGTTTTGAGAACCCAGCGGTACAGGTATTTTCTGCGCCCAAGCGGTTGTTTCTCGGGCACAAGGTGGCCAGTCAGCGACTGATTCTTATCGGCATCAACCCCGTTATCAATCGGTTCGCCCGCGGTCATCAGAAAAGGTTCAAGAGGCGCGGTTTTTTCAAAAAGACCGGGCAGATCAGCGGCCCGCGAAGCATTTTCCACGGCCAGCAAGGTTGAGCCTGAAGCAAATTCAGGGTCTTGTTCAGAATCAGGCCATGAAACCGGAATTATCTCTACAACGGGGCTGGCGGTCATGGTTGCGACTGGCGCAAAATCAGCAATACCTGCTGAGGCAATGCTGTCAAGGGTCTCGAGTGGTATGGCCGGCGAGGCGACTGTTTCTTCAACAGGGCTTTCAGAAATAACATGGTCAGGAACTTCTGGCTCAGATGCCACAGGCGGTTCATCAGTGAGTGGCGCAGCAATTTTTGAAGGGATCTCGCGGCTCTGAGTGCTCAAGAAAGCGGCAGAAGTAGCCTGGCTATCAGGTGGTGCTACCGTCACCGGCAAAGTCGCCAGCGAAACCGGTGGCGGCAATGGCGCTGGTGCTGAACTGCTGCCGGTGAACCCGCTACGTGCGGCAATTTCGGCAGCCTGTTGATTGAATTCGGCGATGAGTTCTTCGGCGGTTTTAGTCTTATCTTCTTTTTTAATTGAACTGGTATTTGGAAATGCGGGCGATAAAGGGTCTGGGTAGAGAGTATCGATGAATTCTGAACTCTGACTGGCGGTAACCGGAGCCTGGCGGGTTGGTGTTGCAACGGCCGGCATGGCAAATGAAGCTACGCCAACAGAAGTTAGCAGATTACCAACTGAAGAAACCAGGCTGGCAACCGCAGGTATGCTCATTGAGGCATTTGAGGCGTTGATGAGGTTATCGATTGCCGGAATCTCGACGGGCAACGGAATTTCAGAGAAACTGCCCACCAGCCCGGCAGTAATTGATGCTGACTCAAGGTTCTGGGCTACCTGCCCTGCAATCTGTGCCTTGTTTATATCGATGATCGCAGCGGGCGGGGTTGCGTTGCCGGTTGCCCCGGCGGCAAACACCGGGCTGGTTGTTGCGAAAATCAGCAACAAGGCCGCCGTCAGCAAAGTTTGTTTAACAGGCAAAATCATCAGGTTCTCCTTGTTTTTGCAGAAAAACAATTCTATCATTATTGCCCCGATACATCAAACAAAGACGCACAGGAGTCAATGATGCACAACCTTGAAACACTCTGCAATGGCGCGATTGAAGTTGCCTCGCTGGCTGCCGATCTGATTCGCAACGGGTTCAACAATACTCATAATGTAGTTCACAAAGGCACAGTCGATCTGGTAACCGAGGTAGATATTGCTTCTGAACGACTGATCAGGCGCGAACTGCAAGCAAGGTTTCCGCAGATAAGGTTTCATGGTGAAGAAGATGGCGGCGATGACTGGCGGCACGGCGAAGTCTGGGTAGTCGATCCGCTTGATGGCACCACCAACTTTGCCAATCGTCTGCCACATTTTGCCGTTTCAATAGCCCTGTGCAACCATGGCGAACCGATTGCCGGCGTTGTGATGAACCCGATGAACAATGAAATATACCATTCTTTCAAGGGCGGCGGCGCTTTTGTGAACGGTGAGCCAATTCATGTCGGCACACAAAAAGAGATGAATGATGCCCTGGCGGTAACCGGGTTTCCGTATAACCGCCGCGAACACCTCGAGATAATCGTTGAACGCCTTAAAATCATGCTGATGCATGTTCAGTGCGTGCGGCGGCTCGGTTCGGCGGCTCTCGATCTATGCCATATTGCACGAGGCGTCTTCGCCATCTACTGGGAAACCAACCTCAAACCCTGGGATGTCGCAGCCGGCACCCTTCTGGTGACTGAAGCCGGCGGGCGCGTTACCCGTTTCGACGGCACGCCGATGGCCCTCGACAGTTTCGAACTGCTCGCCACCAACGGCATTCTGCACGAAGAGGCAATGCGCCTGCTCGCCCCCACCCTTGCCAGAACAATCTGACCCTGGTCAGGGGCAAACATCACTTTTCTGTGCGTGATTTGTTCTGCATCCAGCGCGGTTGACCGGTTGCCTCAAGCACATTCAGCCAGAACATGCTTTCGGGGTCTATGTATTTGCGGTTTCGAATCGCGATGTCGATCGGAACGTGGGTGAAGCAGTTGTTCCAGAGGCCGACCAGCATGCCGGTTTTGCCCGCCATGCCGGCGTGCACGGCATTCTGGGCGAGTTGATTGCAGAAAATGCTGTCAGATGGAATAGCGCTGGAACTGCGAATAATATAGCTGGGGTCGATGTATTTGAGAGAAACCGGGGTTTTGCGGTCTTTGAAGTATTTGCCAATGCCTTCACGCAGCATGATACCAACATCGCCAAATTTTCGATTACCCGAGACATCGCGTTCTTCGAGAGCGCAAAGACGGTCGCCAACCCCTTCAGCAACGACAACCACCGCGTGATTTTTCCTGAGAATACGATCAAGAAGGTGTTTGTAAAAACCGTTTTCACCTTCAAGATCAAAGGGCATCTCAGGGATCAGGCAGAAGTTTACATCCTGTGAGGCAATCGAGGCGTTGGCGGTGATGTAACCCGACTGACGGCCCATCAACTTGACCAGCCCGACACCATTCTGATAACCCTTGGCTTCGACATGCGCGGTTCGGATTGAATCAACCGCGTGAGTAAAGGCTGTTTCGAACCCGAAGGTTTTTTCGATAAAACCGATATCGTTGTCGATGGTCTTTGGAATGCCGATAACCGACATTGCCAGGCCACGTTTGTTGATTTCATCGGTAATTTCTTTGGCGCCCCTGAGAGTGCCGTCGCCACCGATGCAGAAAAGAATATTGATATTGTAATCCATCAGGCGGTCGACCATCAGGCCGACATCTTGCGGGCCACGCGAAGAACCAAGAATAGTGCCGCCCTTTTCGTGAATCTCAGAAACTACATCAGGGTCAAGAACAATCGGTTGCAGGCCCGATTCTTTTATCATGCCAAGAAAACCATAACGAAACCCGTATATATTTTTAACGCCATACCAGAAGTGTAATTGCATGACCAGCCCGCGAATGACGTCATTGATACCGGGGCAGAGGCCGCCACAGGTAACGATCGCGGCACGAGTTCTTGTCGGATCGAAAAAGATCTTCTCGCGGGGCCCGGCCTTTTCAAAAGAAAGGGGTTCGCGGCCGGCTGCAAATTCTTCTTTGACCTTGCAGAGGCTGTTGTGATAAAGAACTCTTTCTTCCTCACGAACATAGTTGGTCAGATAGTCGCCATCGACGGTTGACAAGCTCAAAGGCGAATTAAAATTCGCCGTGCCGAGTGCCTGAATATTTAGATCTTTCTGATTGATATCCATAGTTACCCCTTAGTATTTTCAGATGGCCTTTTCTGCTGCTTTAAGTCATTAACCACGATAGACGGGTGAGGGTTTCCCGGGGGTTAACGGCGGCGCGGCGGCAAATTTTTATTATTCTGTCATGACTCGGCAAAATGAAAGGCGCTAACCACTTTATAACGGTCATGGCAGGCAAAAGTCAAGACAATGGAAAATTCAGGCGGCACGCTCAAGCAGATCATTGTTGCCATCGTTTCGCAGGGTGAAGCCGGCGAATCTGCTTTTTAATTTCATGATCGTCGATTTTAGAATCCATGGCCCGATAACCGGCGGCAGGGTTCGGTCGAGGGCATCACCATGTTTGAATTTCTGAAGGGCAAAGTTGGCAATTCGCTGCTCAGCAAGCCAGTCAGCCATGTCGATCAGGTCTGAATCTTTCATGAGGCGGGGATGAAAAGTGGTGCGATATTCATGGGCAACCCCTGACGCAACGATTACCTCAGCCAGTTTTTTAAAATTCTTCACGCTGGCTGGTTGCCCGGCGATTTCTTGATAACGATGCAACGGTGCCTTGTAATCAACAGCTACAAACTGCAAAAGCCTCTGCTGCAAAGCCTTCTCAACGACTTCAGGGTAAAAGCCGTTCGTGTGCAGAGCAATCTCATAGCCGAGATCGCTTACTTCATGCATTGCAGAGAGCAGTGCCGGTTGCATGCACGGTTCGCCCCCACTGAAAACCACGCCTTCGACGAACCCCTGGCGGTCTTTAAGAAATTCAATTATCGAATGCCAGCTGATGCTTTCGGGCGCGAATTCAGGCAGCAACGTGCGGTTGTAACAAAAGCGGCAGCGAAGATTGCAGCCCTGCAGAAACAAAACGCTCGAAAGATGCCCGGGGAAATCGATCAGGGTAAGGGGCTGCATGCCCCCTACCCTTAACTGTTCGTTTTGATCGGTCATTTATTCAGATTACTTCTCTGACGATGTCTTGGGGTTTGATAAGAATGCGATCACTGTATTCACTTTTCTTGCCGGCATTGAACTGAGATACCGGTCTGAAATAACCCATGACGCGGGTCCAGACTTCGCAAACCTGCCGGGCTTCTTCGGGCAGAGTGATCGAATCGGTTGCCAGTTCACGCCCTTCATTCTGAGCCTCGGCAGCGAGGCGCCGGGTTTCGATACTATCGCAGGTCGGGCAGTATTGATGTTCCCCAGCCAGGTAGCCATGTTTCGGGCAGACACTGAAGGTCGGCGTGATGGTTACATAGGGCAGCCTGAATTGGGTCAGAGTCTTTTTGACCAGGCGTTTGCATGATTCGGCATCGGGAATTCGCTCGCCGACATACAGGTGAAGAACAGTGCCGCCGGTGTATTTGGTCTGGAGCTTTTCCTGGTGGCGCATGATTTCGAAAAGGTCGCCCTGGAAATCGACCGGCAACTGGGTCGAATTAGTGTAATAGGCAGCCTGGGGGGTGCCCGCCTGAATGATATCGTGAAATCGCTTGCGGTCTTCACGGGCAAAGCGGTGCGTGGCCCCTTCGGCCGGTGTCGCTTCGAGATTATAAAGATGGCCGGTTTCGACCTGGTATTGCACGATGCGTTCGCGCATACAGTCGAGTAACTTCTGGGCCATTTCGACGCCTTCAGGGGCCGAAATATCGTAGGCATTGTCAGAAAAATTGCGAATACATTCATTCATGCCGTTGATACCGATAGTTGAGAAATGATTGCGCAGAGTGCCGAGGTAGCGGCGTGTGTAAGGAAACAGACCGCTGTCGATGCGTGCCTGAATAACCTTGCGCTTAACTTCGAGGCTCTTTTTTGCCAGTTCCATCAGTGTTTCGAGGCGAGTGACCAGGGCATCATACTGGCCTTTGAACATGTAGCCAAGGCGGGCCAGGTTAATCGTAACGACACCGATTGAACCGGTTTGTTCGGCAGAACCAAAAAGGCCGTTGCCTCTTTTAAGCAGTTCGCGCAGGTCGAGCTGTAACCGGCAGCACATTGACCTGACCATATTCGGCTGTAAGTCAGAGTTTATAAAATTCTGGAAGTAAGGCAAACCGTATTTGGCAGTCATTTCGAATAATGGCTGGCAGTTCGGGTGTTCCCAGTCAAAGTCTTTGGTAATGTTGTAAGTCGGTATCGGAAAGGTAAAAGCACGACCCTTTTGATCGCCCCTGCTCATCACATCGATAAAGGCACGGTTGATCATGTCCATTTCCTGCTGGAGTTCACCATAAGTAAAGGTGGTGGGCTGGCCACCAACCAGCGGATACTGGTTTTTGAGGTCATCGGGGCAGTTCCAGTCGAGGGTCAGGTTGGTAAATGGCGTCTGGGTACCCCAGCGTGAGGGCACGTTAAGATTGTAGACAAATTCTTGAACACCCTGAAAAACCTGGTTGTAAGTAAGCTGGTCAAGCTTTACATAAGGAGCGAGGTAGGTATCGAACGAAGAAAAAGCCTGAGCGCCGGCCCATTCGTTCTGCAGAGTACCAAGGAAATTAACCATCTGACCAAGGGCACTTGAAAAATGCTTTGGTGCACCAGCTTCAACCTTGCCGGGCACACCGTTGAAGCCTTCCTGGAGAAGGGTGCGTAATGACCAGCCCGCACAGTAGCCCGAAAGCATGTCGAGATCATGAATGTGAAAATCGCCTTCGCGGTGCGCATCACCGATTTCGGGGTTGTAAACGTGCGATAGCCAGTAATTGGCAGTAACCTTGCCGGCAACGTTAAGAATAAGCCCGCCGAGCGAGTAACCTTGATTGGCATTGGCATTTACACGCCAGTCCTGGTGACCGAGGTATTCGTTGATCGAACTGATGCTGTCAACAAGTGAACGACGACCTTCACGCATCTGTTTGTGCTGTTCACGATAGACGATGTATGAACGGTTGGTGGTAAAATAGTTATTGGCAATCAACACATGCTCGACGACGTCCTGGACTTCTTCGACGTTCGGGGTACCCGATTGATGGCGATGCGCCAGAATATTTATGACCTGGCTGGCCATTCGCATCGAATCTACCATACCGAATTCACCGGTGGCGCGACCGGCTCTCTCTAAGGCAGAACGGATCTTTTCGGGATTGAACGGAACGATGTTGCCCTGGCGGTTTTCGATGAACTGCAATTCGCGACCCTGCTTCATGGTTACTCCTGATAAATGTGTTGGTGCGACCTTAAACCCGGTGTTTTCTGTACACGGAACTATGTAGGACAAAATAGTGCAAAATGCCCAGACTTGGGAGTTTAAGGGGGAAATTGTGACTGTTAAAAGTCTTGTTTTCGTGGGTCAAATTTAACCACATTTTCGGGTCCAAAGTCAAAGGCTTTTTTATAAAAAATCTTCTTCACAGATGATGCGCTTCTTAGCTTATAAAGCCAGTGTAAGATGGTTCGGAACCGAGTTGTCCCCTACCCTGTCACCCCAGATTTGCGCCAACTGTTTTTGACCGGTCATTGTGAAAAGTTTAACACCATGGCAAGTCACCAGCGGGTCGTTTGTGTACATACAAAAAAGAAAAATGCCGCCCGACCCAGTTAAGGGTGGGCGGCATTGCTGGCGGGTCAGAACGAACCGGGTTCTATAAAACCAGACTCATTGCCGGTTTCAGTGATTTTTAGTGAACCAAACTGAATACCCCTGATCTTGGTGGGGTCGCCACGGTAGTTAGACCGGATTCTGAAGTTGTCCCTCAAAAAATCCAGTTCTTCAAGGCGGCCCACCGCGAGCATATTCTGCTGCGCGTCAAGCATGGCAATCATCAGGCCCTTTTCCTGGCCGGCAATGAAGATTCTCTGCATTCCGAGGTCTTTGGGCCAGTTCTTCATCATTTCGGGCAGCAGAGGCCCAGAAGTGAAAATGAGGGTTCCTTCCCAGGCGGAGAGGCGTTCTGCATGTAGCGTGCCCTCAAGTTCAATCTTTGTTCCGGTGAGAAAGTAGCTGCGATCGGTATAAACCTGTTTAAAGGGAATCTCGAAAACCTTGGTATGGTTAAAATACCTGCGACTGACGAGTTCCCGCAACTCTTTGCGGTCCATCTGACTGGTCGAAGAAGCTTTCTTCGAAACCGGCAGCCTGACAATCTTGTCAGCAGGAAGATGCCTTACCAGATGTTCTAGTTCAGTGCCTCGCTGCATCAGCACCACCTTATCGGGTTGCACGATGTCGAGTTTGGCTTTTTTGATGGCGCGACCGCCGTCACCCTGCACCCAACCTGTGGTATCGATAATCAGAGCGTCAGCATCTTTTTCGGCCTTGTGCAACATTTCGACCAGACCGGTGAGGGCCGGAACAAAATGCAAACCCGGTGAATGAGCGCCCAGCAGATACATGTGCGTAGGTTCAAGTTCAGTCAAAAAGATAGCCGGTTTTTTAAGAACCAGCATGCCAAAGGTGCCGGGGCAACCGATGTCAGACTGGCCGGTATCACAGTCGAGAATTGCGGTTTTTCCGATTTTTTCGAGCAAACGATTCGCCAGATAAGTGCTGAAAAAAGTTTTGCCGGTATCAACTTCGCCAAGAACGATGATTTTATAGAGAGAACCCTTGACTTTTTCAGATGCAATGCGGTTTGCAAGTTCATCCCACTCGGAGGGAATGGAAGAACTTTCCATTTTGCTGATAGCTTCGGCTTCGGCCTTGATATCAAGTTCAGCGTCTTCAATGGCCAGTATCGGGATTTTTTTGCCAACCGGAACTTCGACTTTTTCGCCAGTGGCTACTTTAGCGCCGATGATTTCGATTACGCCGCCGGAAACAGTAATATTTGCCGGCCCGTTCAGCAGGTATAATTCATTTTTTTTGATGCTCAGGTTCATGTTATCTCTGCTCCTTGTCGAAGACGAGCGATGGCCACATTTCTTTGAGAACATTGGCATTGATAACGGTTACCCGCTGAATTTCACGCATACCGAGATCAAGTTCATCTTCGGAGGTGAGAAGTTTAACAGCTTTCAGGGCAATGCCCTCGCCATCTTTTGCAGAAACTGTGCCGCACAGGCAGTCATCGCCGCTTTTGATAAACACACGCTGGCCAACTTCGATCTCTTCAGGTTTGAGGTTTTTCGCGACTCCACCGACACACATATTCACGATACCAGGGTAGAGAGGCACTTCGTCGTAAAGCCTGACCAGCTGGGTTACCAGTTCTTTTACCAGCAATGGATCTTTTTCTTCTTCAACAATTCGCTTGAGATACTTGATCAGAGCTGGAAAATCAGTTTCTTTAAATGACATCAGGCATTTCCTTTATTTTTTGAGGTATTCGAGGCCGAGTTTGTCGGCGCGGGCCTGCTGTGCTTCGTCAAGTTTCGCAGTGGCGGCCAGATGATCATAGTGCTGCATTTCGCTGAGTATTTCGGTGGCACGGGTAAGAACATTGAGAAAGGTTACCTTGTCAGTTCTGAAGGTGCATTCTGCTGCTTTCGGGTGCCCGCCGCCGCTGATTTTATCCTTATAATCGGCGAAGCGTTTCTGCATTGAATCCTGCATTTCACCGCAGAATTTTCCTGAATGCACCCGGTCACCCGAGCCACGCACGGAAACATGCGTATAATCGTTGCTGACAGCGCTGACCATAATGATCTGAGCAAGTTTATCGCCCGCATTCATTTTGAGTTCGAACAGCTTGATCGAACCGATCATGGGCAACAAAGGCACTCTTGGCCCGACAAACAGATAGATTGAAGTGTCGTGAAGCTTGAGAATGCGTGCCGATGAATCGAGCATTTTGTTCGCGCTTTCCCAGTCTTGCAGAAAATAGGCAAAAATCTTCTGCAAAGTGCCCTGCTGTGGCTGCGGAAGCAGATTAACAAATTCATCAAGCGATTTGATCTTTTTGACTTTGTCCATTTTGTCTGCAACGCCTTCAAGGGCGGTAGCGATACATTCGGCGTGATTAACATTCTTCAGGGCCGGTTCGCGGTCATTATAAAAATATGAGAACCCGCCGCCGCCGGTGGCGTGAACATATTCGGTAACCCGTGAAAGCAGGCAGGTGTGATCGCGCTGTTCGGCATCAAACATGGTCGGGCGTTCTTTGACCAGTTTGAGAAGACCTTTGAAGTTTTTGCCATATTCAACAAAGAAAGGCTTGGCAAAATCAGAAATAATGCCTTTAACCGGCTCAATAGCCCAGTCGCCCTTCAAACCCATCAGGCAGAGAAAGTCATCGAATTCTTCGCGAGTGCCGGCGAGGGTGGCGATTCCATGCGCCAGAATCGAGGTTGAACACCAGGTATAGGCAGGTAAACTGGGGTTATAATACGTGCATTTGTCAGGCGCAACCGGTGTTGGGTGATGATCGATGATATAAACCGGAAGCTTGTCGCAGTAATTGTTGTAAGCAGCCAGGGTGCCCTTGTCGAGCAGAAAAATCGCCTTGGCTTCGGGGGTTTCTTTCAGCGCTTTTTCAAGCTGATCGGGCTGAAGCATGAAGCCTTCGGGGAATTTCGATACCACCTTCCAGCCCTTTTTCTGCAATACACGCTTGAAAATCAGACCGCTGGTCAGGCCATCCGGGTCGTCATGACTGAAAACAAGAGCTGTGCCCTTGGGGCTTTCTACGGCCTGCAGAATCTTCTGCAACCCCGGGTTACCCGCCTTGATTTTGTCCCATTGTGATTTGTGACCCTCGATATCCTTGAATTCTGCCTGCAAAATGACCGCTTCTTCCATATTATATCCTTTCGGTTTTTTAATTACCCGAAAAGTATAGTTTGTATTAAAGCCTCTGGTCAACTACAAATCTGTAATCGGCTGAATCTTTTCCGCCAACCTGCAAACGAATGTTGCCATGCCGGTCGGTGCGATAAAGCTTGGTACCAACCTGATCGTAGTGGGAAATGGTGCGCGGTGACGGGTGCTTGAAGGCGTTGCTGCGCCCAACCATGATTACCCCTGTTTCGGGCTTCACCATTTTAAGAAATGAAAGATAGTCGCTGGTGTCAGCACCGTGATGCGGCACTTTGATGATCTGACTGCGAATGCCTTCGCCATATTTCATGACTTCGCGCTCTGAATCTTCTTCGATATCGCCCGGCAGAAGAATCTGCACTTTTCCGTAGCGCAACAGCAGAACGATCGACATATTGTTAACATCAGCGTAGGTTTTTGCCTTACCTGGCTTATCAGGGTGCAGAACCTGAACAAAAAGCTCATTGCCCCACTCAAGCACATCGCCGGCCTTCAGGCTGGTGCGTTTGATTCGGCTTTTGGTGCAGATTTCATCGTAGCTTTTCCAGGAGTCAGAATAAAAACTCGACGGTGTCTCATAAACCTTATCGACTTCAAATAACCGCAGCACCGGAATCAACCCACCAAGATGATCGTTGTGCCAGTGCGTTACCACAACCCCGTCAAGCTTTGAAATCTTTTGCTGGCGAAGATAATTCTGAACCAGTTCCCGACCCTCGCGCCGGGCGTCAGTAACGGTTACATTGTTGCCACCATCGATCAGAAAATTTTTGCCCCTGGGAGTTCGGATTAGAATGGCATCGCCCTGACCAACATTAATAAAATCGATGCGCAGTTCAGGATTAAGATTAGCTTCGACCAACCCACCATGGTCAGGGCTGAGAACCAGCGCCCAGACAAAAACTACCAGAATGAGCAAAGCAAAGAAAACAAAATTGGTTTTCTTTGACTGAAACGATTTTTGTTCGAAGCCAAACTTGCTCATTTACTTTACCTCAACGAGGTCGATAAATTTTTTCAGGGTTTTGTCAGTCAGGCCAGGCACCTCTTTAAGGTCTTCGAGTGAGAAAAAACCACCGTTACGGTTACGAAAATCGATAAGCTTTTCTGCAAGCTTTTTGCTGACGCCCGGCAACGCATTAACGTCTTCGAGGCTGGCAAAATTGAGGTTAAGCTTGTCACCCCAGGCTGCCTGACCGGCATGCCCACCCACAGCAGTTGCATAGTTCTCAAGGAGTCTGATGCGCTTTTTGGTCATGCCTTTGATGTTCAGCAGGTCATCGAGAGTCTTGATTTCTCCGGTTTCACGGATGTAGGCGAAAATTTTCTGCGCAAGCGCAGGGGTCATTTCGGGCAACGATTTGATGCTCTTGAGGTCGGTGCGGTTCAGGTTAAGTTTGCCGGCATTTTCACTAAGATTAACAGAATCACTTTTCACAAGAACGGTTGAATCAGTGAGGCCGGCAATATGGTCAATCGCCAGCAGCAACTTCTGGTTCTGCTGAACCAGGGTGCTGATTCTGACAATCAGCATCATCAGCCCCATGCCGAACAAAATGACCAGCATGGCAAAAGCTATTTTTTCGAGGCGGGTCAATACCATCCAGTCACTGCTCCTTGGCAAACACTCGCGTGTTGATAATACTGCGGTTCTGATCGACCTGAACCGCGCCGGTTTCTGAGGTTACATATACTGGAAACGGCCACTGCCGGA
This sequence comes from Candidatus Rifleibacterium sp., assembly GCA_035352635.1. GTDB lineage: Bacteria > Muiribacteriota > Ozemobacteria > Ozemobacterales > Ozemobacteraceae > Rifleibacterium. The sequence goes on along the minus strand of DAOPYA010000010.1, from coordinate 32,046 downwards.
ACTGTTGCAGATAACTTCGGCTTCTCGCGGTGATCGTGTTGGCCAGATGGTAGTTTTCCATGAGCCACGCCGACGGAAAACGAAAGCTGACGGCAATGCCCGCCGGATTATGGGCACGAGAAAATTTTTCAAAGGCATCGAGCGGGTATGGCAGATCGGCCAGAAAAATAAAATCGGGCTTGACCTTAACCTGTTCAACAAGCGGGTGCGAGTTGCCTGAAACATAGAGATAGTTGCAACCATTGTGACTGATGTTGAGAATCAGACCATCGTAATACTGTTGAAAGCTTGTTTCAGATGCAGTAGCGGGGGCAGGATACAGAACCTCTATCTGCCCGGCGGCATCGGTGATGCGATCACCTGCAGCGATCTTCACTACTGGTATTTTATGGCGATAGACATCTTCGATCAGCTGATTATAAGAATCAAAAGCGAGTTCAAAGAAGAATGACGGTGGAACCCCTGCATTCATGCCACTCTTAAGGCGTTTTTCAAGTTTCAGATCGCCAAACATGAAAGTTCGTGCATAATCTTCGAAAGTGACGCGCCGCCCGTCTTCGGGTAGCGGAAAAGGCACATAAATCTTGTTAACCCGATAATTATCGAGAACGGAATGCAACCCGGAAATGCGCTCTGGAAGGGCGGAAGTAAGGAAAACCGCCTGAATTTCACGTGCTCCCTTGCCGGAAAGGGCTGGCTGCACGACCCTCTCGCCACGGTCGGTGCCGGCCAGAGGATCATTTAAACCCGCATCAATCAGAGTTATGCAGTTTTCTGACTCGATCAGCAGCGAGGCGCCAAAACCAACGTCGAGCATTGTCATTCTAAGATCCGGGGTTCTTTCGGCGCGGCTTAAAGCCAGAATGCAAACACCGCCCAGCACCACAACCACCAGCATGCCAAGCCCTGTCAAAGGATTCCGGTAGTCTTCGTCTTCCCAGAGGTCAGCGACAGCGCTATAAATAGCTATTACCCAGGTTTTTACATCTGCATAAAAATAAACCAGGTGTAATAACAGAAAATAGCCGATCAGATCGGCAAAACCCGGCTGAGATACTCGCGGGAAAGGTATCAGCAGAGAAAAGAAAGTCGCCATTCCGAGAAAAAACTTGACTCCCAGCCAGTTCGCGGCGTTGAGAACCAGCGCCACCGGCATTCCGATCAACGGCACGAAAGCGCCAATTAAACCGGCGACCAGTCCAATCTGCACGATAACGCCCACCAGTGGAATGGCGATCAGGTTGGCAATCGGCGAAGCAAGCGAAAACTGCCCAAAATAATAGGCCGAAAGCGGGCCCATCATTGCCACCAGAATGGCAACCTGAGCAGCCAGAAAGCTTTTCAGCCAGCCAGGCAGCATTTCAAAAGAAAAACTCTGAAAACTTGACAGGTTCGACAGGCGCCAGGCACCATAGATTAACAGAAGAAAATAAACGCCCGAGAGCGGAAAAAACCAGGGATACAGCACAGTTGATCTGACCGCGATGATCACAAGGTAATACAGACCGGTGCCGACTGCTGCCAGCATAAGGCCTGGGCCACGCAGCAATCGCTGCAGAAACTGAAACGATGGCTCAGAAAACATTGCCAGTGCATAGATTGCCATTACCGACAGAGTAAAACTTGGCTCAGTGAGTTGGAGCGGGTTCATAAAAAGAATAAAATCACAGGCAACGCACAGCGAAAACAAGACCGACAGCTTGAAACCGATATCCTGAAGATAAGCACGCGCCAATATGAAAAGGCTGTTCATCAGGGCGGCACGCACCGCTGAACTCGGCCAGCCAACAATCAGTGCGAAGGTGAACAGCGAAAAAACAATGATCGGAGCAAAAACGCGTAACGGTACGCGGAACATGGCGAAAATTCCGTAGAGAAGACCGGCAATAATCGTAACATGCAGGCCCGAGACGGCGAGAACGTGCGAAACGCCCGTCATTCTGAATTCTTGAGATACCTTTGCGGGCAGACCGCCCTTGAGACCAAGCAGAACGCCCCCGAGAAAACTTGATTCAGGGTAAGGCATGGTCTGCTTGATTACTTTGAGAATCTCATTTTTAACATGCAGAGCAAAACGATACCAGAGAGAGCCGCCCTCGACCTCTTCGATTACCCGCAAAGTCGCCTTGCGCGGCAAAATTCTGATGGTTCTGTAGATGCCGCGATTGCGAAGGTGAGAGCGATAGTCAAGGGAACCAGGGTTGCGACTGGCAGCGGCCTCGCTGAGCTGGCCCTCGATTTCAACCACCTGATTAAAGGCGACCTCTCTGAATGCCTCAGCTTCTTCGAACACCTGGGCAAGTATCAGGCCGCCGGTAACAATCTCGGCCGCCGATTCATCATCAACGTTTTCGTAGCCAGGCTTCTTTTTGGCGCCTTTTTCGGAAACTGACCCGACCTGCATTCTCTTGCGCTCAACCTTGCGAATTGTTTCGGGTTGAATAATGACTTCAAGATTATCGCGGCCAAGCTTGGGCTCTTCAGTTACCCGGCCTCGCACCCGCCAACGCGTGCTTTCGTCGCTCTTTTCGCAAATTGCCTGCAAATGACCTCGGTAATCGTGGCGCAATTCTGAAATATAACGAAACGACCCAAAAGCAGCGACTGTGAGTATAAGAAAAATAAGGCTGAGGGCTGGTAATGCTTCGTCATCGTTTCTGATGCCGGCAAAATTACCCTCAAGAATATTCGAGCTATGCTTATACCAGAATGGAATCGCGGCACACAAACCAAAAACGCCGGTCAGAAGCAAAAAAATACCACTGGCCGTCGCATTGCTGAGCACGGCAAATGCCATGCCCGCCATAAAAGCCAGCGACAGAAAAATAAAGATCTGCAAGTCAGTCGGTTCCCTTGTCGATTTTTACATTCGGGTAATATTCAAGGTTTGAAAGAGAGTTATCCCGGAAACGGTAGTCAGACTTCAGAACCAGCACCATTGCGCCAGCCAGAAAAGTTATGAGCAGCAGAACGATCAAAAATTTCGTGCCATCGTTTTCTTCCTGCATCTGGTGGGGGTTACTCCATCGCAGACCAGGCGTTGGTTTTTTGGACCCAGTCACTGAACAACAAAAAAAACTTTTCAAAGTCAAAACTGGTGATCTGCCTGAAACATGATTCAGCTTCCATGTCTTCGAGAGCGTACATCAGGGTTGAGTATTTCGAAAAAAAGCTGTCGCAGTAAATGCCAAGCAGCAGACGAACCATATAAAATGACTGGAACAGGGCCAATTGCCTTCGCGTGGCATCAGGTATCAGATTGATATCTTTAACCATGGTGGCGGGCTTGATCAACTGGTTGGCACGCTGGGCTTCCTGAAGCCTTGCCCAGCCACTCTGCAGCCATTCGCGGCTATCCCGGCGAATTTTATAGGCAGCCTGCAGGGCAAAGCCCTCGCGAAGCCAGGATGAAGTTCGCCACTGTCTGATCTGCAACTCTCTTTCGTTGACGTGATTATTAAAAAAGAGATGACTGAGTTCACGGGCGGCTACCTCTCCGATGGTGGCGTCAAGCTTGTCAACCAGCAGAAAAATCGAATTGCTCTGATAATCAATCTTGATTGCTTCGCCAACCTTAAGGGCCGAACCAGTCGCTTTTTCAAATTCAGACTCGTTGTTGAGAAGGAAAAAAGCGCCTGCTGGTTCTTCCTGAAAATTAAAAACTTGCTTAAACAGGCTTGTTGAGCGATCGAGACTATCGAGAAGTTCTTCAGCGGCAAGACTTTGCGCGATATCGAAGAATACTGAATAGTTTCTCAGTTCAAACTTCTGGTTCATTGAGTTAAGTGCAGGTGCTGACATGGCATTCCCCCAAGACGGATATTTTTAAGCATACAATTAAACCCAGCCTTAAATCAAGTCATGATTGACTTATAATGTAAATTTACTCTATACTTTATTCACTTCATAAGAACTGACCAGAAAGACGGTTGAATTAATGGAACTTGATAAAATCGAACTGTTTTCTTCGCTTAATACTTCGGAAATTAATCATATCGCCAGCATTGCCAGACGCGTTCACCTTGCTCGGGGCGAAGCGGTTTTCAGTGAAGGAGATTTTGAAAAAAATATTTACATCGTCGAAACTGGTCAGGTCGAGATTTTTAAACGAACCCCCCTGAACGGCGAACAAACGATCGCCCTGATGAAAAATGGCGATTATTTTGGCGAAATGGCTTTCTTCGAAAAGGCAGCCACCCGCTCAGCATCTGCCAGAACCCTGCAGACTACTTCATTGATAATAATCGAAGGCCCTGATTTTGAAAAATTGATTCGCGATTACCCTTCGATAAGCATGAAGCTTCTATCGACCCTTTCCCACCGTCTGCGCGACACAAACCGCATGATTACAAGCGGCACAGGCAACAACCAGCCACGACCAGGCCCTCAAATTAAAGAATGCCAGCTGGTAACGATCGCCGCCGCGAAAGACGGCTACGGCAAAACAACTTTTGCCACTTCTCTGGCCCGCATGCTGGCGCTTGAACTGAACAAAAAAGTTTTGTTTCTCGACCTCGATCTTTATTACGGCGGCGGTACACACCTGCTTGGTGTTCATTCGCCACGCTCAATCATTGATATTATAAACCGCCATCGCCAGGAAGAAGACAAATTCAACCTTCTTGCCGAGTCGATCAAGCTTTCCGAAAATCTTTACACTATCCCTGCCCCAAGAAGCTTTCTTGAAGCTGAACAGGTGCATGCCACCGATCTGATAAAGCTGCTTAAAGAGGCCCGCAAACATTTTGACTATGTCATAACCGACACCGGGTCGATTTTTGATGAAAATCTTTATACTATTCTCGATACTTCAGATCAGATTTTCTTCATGATTAATTTTTCCAATCTCGCTACCGTAACCGATAACGTCAGATTTTTTCACGGTATTTCCAAATTAAACTACCCCCGGGAAAGGTTAATTTTACTAGGCAACAGTGTTGGCCCTGATTTTTCAACCGCCAAAACCAGCCGGGTTTTCCCTTACCCGGTGATTGGCGGTATGCCGAAGGTTGCCGACTTTGAACCGCAATTTGGCAAGCCTGTCTACGATGTTAACCCCAATTCCTCGTATTGCGAAATCATGCGCCTTCTGGTCAGAAACATTCTTAAAGAAACCTTGATCAGACGACCAGCCCCTGCCAAGGGTGGCATTCTTGCCGCATTGTTTGGTGATAACCCTGATTCAACCATTTCGCATCAGTTGATTCAGCTGCATCCGGTCGCCGGCAGCAGTTTTATGCCGATCATCAACTCAAATGACGTCAGATCGCAGGTTAAGTATGTTCGTTATACCCTGTTGTTCGGTTACATTGAAGAGGCCCGCAAAAACCTCCTCTCCTTCATGGAATTTTCTCAATCTTCCGCGCCACTCTGCGAACTGCTCGGCGAAATTTTCATCATGGAAGACAAAAAATCCGAGGCACTCGAAGCATTTCAGAAAGCAATTTCAATCGATGCAAAACAACATGTCGCCCTTGGATACCTCGGCTACCTGACTGGTGTTAAAGAAAAGTTCGATCAGGCTGTGGCTGCCGTTAAAGAAAAAATTGCAGCAAACCCCAAGTTTCTTGACCTGCTCAACGACTACGCCAAAATTCTCATCAGCAACGAAAACTACGAAGAAGCCGCCGTTCAGCTCGACAAAGCCCTCAAAGAAAACCCCCGCTATCTTGAAGCCCGACTGAACCTTGCGCATTGCCTGAGCCGCCTTGGTGAGGCCGACAAAGCGATCATCATGCTGCTTGAAGTCGAAACCAAAAATCCACGCCTGTTTTTTACCCTCGGCGAGATATTCTATTCTACCGGCAGACTCTATCTGGCGTTCAAAGCTTTTTCAAAAGCCAGCGCCCTCTACCCCGCCTACCCTGGTTTGCGGCCGAAACTCTCTGAGCTTTCTTCATACATGCGCAAGCTTGAAGCCGTAATCGATTTGCACGAAAGATTCGTGAACACCAGCCCGGCCTTTCCTGACCTGCATTCAAAACTGGCAACCTTTTATCATCTGGCTGGCAAAACTGAACTTGCCACTACCCATTTTAAAAAGGCCCTGGCCCTGAATCCGAACTATCAATCTGCAGCCTTTAAACTTGATTTAATGCAAAAAGACGAAATTATCAGGCTCGCAAAAGAAAAACTCGAAGAAGTCACCCCTGATAATGCTGATGTCACCCAGAATCTTAAAGCCAATATCATTTTTTCATCTGATGACCAGCGCAAGTTTCTGCCTGAAGAATCAGTGCTCCAGGTTAAAAACGTAAGAACTTCCAAAACCCTTCAGAAAGTCATCAACTTTTCTCAATCAGATTCCGGCACCATCGAAGTTGATTGCTCGCCCCTGGGTTTGCTCGCCACCCAGGATATCCTGTTGTTTCAGATTATCGATGTAAAAAACTCAAGCGTGCTGCGATTTGCCCCTCATTACCTCGAAAAAGACGAAATCAGCGCCAATCGCTGTGAGATCGCTCTTGATCTTGAAATTGATAAGAATGCCACCGACATCGAAACTTTGACCAGATTCTTTCTGGTTCACCTATGCTCAAAACAACTGGCGGAAACAATCTGCGCCAGCTCATCAATGCGTGCCACGCTGATCAATTCAGCCAATGGCCTTGAAGCCGAAGGCTTTCTGAACCCCGAGAACAACGAACAGATCAATTTTGTATTGAATTCCCTGAAACTATCAGCAGAAGGCATTCCGGCAGTCAAGCCAGGCGACAAGCTCTCAATAAAGGTTTCTGACGGCAAAGCCGCCGATGTTTTTGCAATGGAATTCGCAGTTGGCAAAACTGATGTGCAGAATTTCTGCAAGGTGGTCATACCACAGAATATCGTTGCCAAGGCGGCACAAGCCGCCTGATAAAAGTTTATTTTTCAGTTTGCATCCAGGTCTGCAACCCGTTTGCCATACCAGTCAGCAGCGCAACACCCCTGATAAAACAGAACAAGGGCATCACCGCTGCCGGCAACGGGTTTTGGGGAAGAGCGGTGCGAATCAGAGGCATACAGGAAGCCAGCCAGCAAAGCTTCCAGATAAAACGGGCCGATTTTGACAAAACGACCAACGGCAGGGCAACCAGCAGTAACAGCTGAATTTTAAGAGAGCCTGGCGTGTAGGTATCGTTGCCGGCCCTGGCAAGGTGACTTCGGTAGATGCGCATCCGCCAGTAACCGCGCCAATATTTGAGTTTTGCATAGTTCAGCCAGCCCTCACGATGAGTGTGGGCAACGGCAGCCTCAGGCACAAAGATAAACCGCGCCCCGCTAGTCTTAACTCTGAACGCCAGATCAACATCTTCATTCTGGCGAAGTTCTTCGTTAAAACCGCCGGCCGCAAGAAAAGCGCTTTTTCGGTAACCACCCGAGTAAGTATCTATAAAGTCAATTTCAGCGTAACTGGCCAGTTTTTCATAGCGCTCTGCAAATTCAAGCTGAGCCAGGCGTGCCCAGAGATCATGCTGATGCGTTATATAGACACCCTTTACTCCGGTAACTTCTGGGTCAGCGAAGGGGCGCAGCATTTTTTCAACCCAGTCGGTGGCCGGAACACAATCGGCATCAGTGAACAGCAAAATGTTATTTTGGGCCAGGGCAACCCCGGCATTGCGAGCCGCACCAGGGCCAGAATTTTTGGCCAGGCGATGGCAGCGCAAAGTCATTTTTGCTGAAAAAGAATCGATCTGCCTGCTGATATCTTCGCTCGAAGCATCGTCAACAACGATTACCTCAAATGCAAAACCGGTAACTTGACGACTCAAGGCCATCAGGCAGCGGGCCAACCCTTCGCCGCCGTTATAAACCGGAACAATTACCGAGGCATTCAGTTCGGAAGGCTCGTTGTAAAGCATCAATCTATGCGGTTTTTTGAATAAAATCGATCATGGCAAAAATATCCTGCTCGTCGGGGGACCTGACTAGAAAGGCTTCGTTGCCCATGACTTCGGCAAAAACCAGCGGAACGGCTGTATGATCGGCGATTTTTTCGCCAAAACGCGCAAAAATTTCATCAGTGGCATGAAGGTAATTTTTGCCGGCTTTGCGGGCAATATGGGCGGCAAAATAGCGGCGCTCAAATTTTGCATAAAAACGGTTATCAGCAATAACGTTTGCCCATTCCTGATAGACATTAACATCGTTGGCGTAGTTCATCAGATCGACAGTGTAACCGCCAGGCGGGCGGCAGTTCATTTCGAGAACGAAAAGTTTGGCATCACTGCGGCGCCTGAGGAACTCGAGATGGAAAAATTTAGCGCGAATATCAAAGTCTTTGACGATTTTGCTGCCAATCTCAATCGCATCTTCAGGTATATTGCGCACGATGTAAAAGCTGAGATCCTGGTTATACTCAACCAGATCAAAAGCACCGTTGGTTGAGCGCAGTGACGAGGAAAAAACGATTTCACCGTTCTGGTCGGCGATGCCGTCAAAGGTCATCAGCTCACCATCGATGAACGGCTCTACAAAATAGTCGCCCTGAGATTTTTCGCTCCAGAACCTCGCCAGATCGCCTTCGTTATCAATTTTGAATGCCGCCACTGCCCCGACGCCGACATCTGGCTTGGCAAAAACCGGGTAACCGTGCTTTTTAATAAAGGCCTTAAGGGTCTTTTCACTTTCGACAATTTCGCCATCTACCACAGGAGCCTTGCAGGCACGAAAAATCTTTTTCATTTCTGACTTGCGCTTGATCTTGAGTGTTTGCGCGACATCAGGGCCAACAATATTAAAGTCTTCGCGCAAACGGGCTTCATGCATCATCCAGTATTCATTATGTGATTCGACGCGGGTAACCCGGCCATGCCGATGAATTAAAAAGGCGGCCGCCCGGTAAACCTGGTCGTAATCTTCCATGTGATCGACACGGTAATAATCAGCAAGAGCGCCTTTAAGACGTTCGTCAAGGTTTTCGGGGTGTTCTTCGGCAATGCCAAGAACCCTGACCCCACAATTAGCCAACCCAACCACGAAATTAATAAAATTTGGCGGAAAATGCGGTGAAAGATATAGCAGATTCATGAGAATTTCCTGTGTTTAAGTATTGCGGCGGCCATCTTTGCGAAAAACCTGCCGGTCAGAAGGACAAAATTGCAGTATCCATGTCCGGCCGCTGTAATTCTAATCAAATCTGCAAGTTTTGGCAACTGTCGATGACTCTTGCAATTTTTCATATCAGACTGCTATGCTGCAAACTAACTATGATGCTCTGCAACCGAATAAGTCTGGCAACGCTTTTGATTTTTTTTCTGCTTGGCACTGCTTTTCTGCAGGCCGCGAGTATCTTCAGCGATTTGCAGATTCTTGAAACAGCAGTCATGCGGACGATTGACCGCCTGCAATCAGATGCGCAGATCGACCCACCCGAAAACAAATCTGACTCCGACTTCAGGCAACTGGCAGGAAGGCAGCTTGAATTTTCACTGTTGAGCCTGGGTGCCGAAAATTTATTACACGAAGACTATTACAACTTTTCGCTTTATCTTATTGCCAGAAGCTTCAACAGGCCAAAACTGGCCCGAGAACTACTCGTCTACGAAACTGGCATGGCTGAGTTCGCTCCGCTGAAAAGGTGGCTTGAGCTGCGAATAAACGCCATTGACCGCACAACTAACGCCTCAATAACCGCCTCAACAAGTGTATCCTGTGGAAGTTTTTCGATCAACGATGAATTTGTTGACCTGAAAAAATTACTAAAAAAACATAAAGTCAAATAGATGCAGATTTGCAGTATCGCGGCCGCTGTTATATACTTCTCTGCAAATAATAAAAGGAATTGAGCTTCATGGAATATCTGTTTCCCGCCCTGACCGGTATTAGTCTTGCCGCCATGACCGGTTTCAGAGCTTTCCTGCCGCCATTGATCCTGGGTATTCTCTATCGTTTTTTTCCTGACATGGTTGTTATCAACGAAGGTTTTGCATTTCTCGCCAAAGACCCGGTGTTAATAACTCTCGCCATAGCTGCTGCTTTTGAGTTTCTGGGCGATAAATTTCCGTTGGTCGATAATCTTCTCGACTGGCTTGAGCTGCCGGCCAAGGTTGCCTTTTCGGCCATACTGACCTTCGCCATGGTGCCGGCTGCCAGCAACTGGTTTTATCTGCTGATTGCAATGGTTTTCGCCGAAACCGCCACCCTTACCGTTCATACCGGCAAAACTGGCTTGCGGGCTGCATCTACGGTGGCAACCGCCGGGGTCGGCAACCCAATCCTGGGGGTCATTGAAGACATAGTGACCTTTGTCGGTACTATCCTGGCAATTGTGCTTCCATGGCTGGCGGCGATTCTGCTGGCCTATCTTCTCTATCGCTGTGTCCGCTTCATTACCGGGCCGATGGGCGGCAACGAAGGCAGGCTTGCCGAAACCCGGCCTTCATTTGTATGGTTTAACATCACTCAGGCTTGCAGTCGCTGGTTTTTCAGAATCTATAACGGCATGAAAATTTATAATTATGAACTGGTGCCGGTTAACGAACAATTTGTTACCGTGGCCAATCACGCCTCAATCTGGGATGGCTTTATCATGGGCGGGGCTGTTAGAGTACCCCTCTTCATCATGGTTAAAAAAGAAGCCTTCGACAACCCGTTCAAAGGCTTCTTTTTACGTAAGGTTCTCTGTTTCCCGGTTGACCGCTCAAAGGTAGACGCCACAGCAATTAAAACCGCCATGAAACTGCTCAATGATGGTCAGCGCCTCGGCCTTTTCCCTGAAGGAACAAGAAACCGGGTGGGCAAGGTCAGTCAGTTCAAATCAGGCGCTATAAAGTTCGCTCTCAAAAAGCAACTGCCAATTGTTCCAGCTTATATAGCCAATTCACACCTGCTTACCCCACCGGGCACTATTCTGCCGCGCCCGGCCCGAATGTCGGTGCATTTTCTCGAACCCATTGACACCAAAGCAGAGCTCGAATCAGGCAAAGACGAAGAACAAATTCTCGCCATGCTTTACAAGCGCATCTGCGACAAAGGCACCGAAGTCATGGGCTACGATGTCAGAGAACTTTCGAGCTGATGCCGACCCCCCATTTTTTTTCAACAACCCCGAATCACGCATCCTGGATCAGAATTGATTACCAGACCCTGCTCGGTAACATTGCCAGGCATTGCCAAAATGCCCGTTTGCTCGATCTTTCGCTGCCATTTATGCGCAGAACCTATAAAACAGCTGAAGAAGACCTGGTCCGCTCAGGAATCAATGGCGTCTTGTGCAGTGACCCGCGCACGCTTCTCAGTGTTTCAGCGTCTATGCAACGAATTCTCAGACCTGGCTTTTCGCAGGCCGAAACCGGGTATGCTCGTGAAGGCTTGCTGCCGGTGCTCAGTTCGTTCAGCGAATGCCTGAACCTTTCAAATTTGGCCCAAAGCCTTGATCAGCGCCTGCCCTTCCTTGTGCGTGCGCGGAGCCGCTTTGGCGAATTCGGGTCTGGCGACTGGGGTCTCGATTCGATCTGTGAAAAGCTTCCTAACGTTCCCATGATTGATCTGCACGGCTTTTTTCTGACCCGGCCGGTTGATGAATCCGAGGTCAGCTCTTTCAAGCGCCAGTTGCGGCGTCTTGAATCGCCGGCTTCAATGCTTCTTCTACCCCTGGCTTTGACCGAAAATGGCACCTCAGGTCTTAACCCCTTCATCGAATGGGAATCAGTCGGTCTCGAAAAAAGCAGCAATGGCTCTTTTCCGCTCGAAATAGGTTTTTGGGCGTTCCCGATCAAGACCGGGCCTGATTATCAGATATTTCAGGCTGATTTAGGCTCAGCCAGCGGCCTGCCTTCTGGCGCTTTTCCGGCGATGATCGGCGGTCACAACGCCAGAATGCAAAATATGCAGATTAATTGCTGTGAGTTTGTGGTTGAAAGGCATCTGCCGGGGCCTTTTCCGGTGGCCGGGTTTCTTACCGGGGGCGATCTGCACGCGCCAGTTGATCTTCGACAATGGCAACAGACCGATCTGCAGAGCCTGCTGGCCCATCTGAACAATTGCCCGGTTTTCTTGCAAACTGGCAATGATATTGTTGAACTGCCAGCCTGAAACCTCAAGCTTGCATTGTTCAGAATCTTCCTTGTAGTTTAATTTCGCCGGCCTCAGAGGTCATAGAGGTTTCACCCCGCGAAAAACGTGCCGGCAAACTGTCGCGGTCAGACTCAATGATCGCCATGAGCCAGCTCTCGACCTGATCGCGACACCACCCGTGTTCGGGTGCCTGCCAGCTGTTAATTGAGATGCTGCCAGCTTTAAACCTGTCTGCCGACCGGGCAATTTCGACCCTGATCACCAGGCTGCGCATCATAAAGCCCGAACCAATCAGATAAAAAGTGCCGCCACCATCGGTTGCAACAAATCGGGCCTTTTGCAGGCAGAAGCCCTTGACCGGCGGAATCTGCCAGGCATTCAGCAACGCATTAAACTCTGATGGTTTCAGTATCAGGGTTGAACTTGCCTGGTTCTCAATGTCGAGGCGCTTTTCTTGAAGTCTCCAGAAGTCTTCCTGGGCAGGGCCGGCAAATTCAGGCATTTTGGGGGGTGTGCTCATAAGATCGACGGGTGTGGCCAGAAAAAACCAGCCGACAACCAACAGCAGTACCAGCATCGCGACCGGGTAGATGCATCCGCAGCCGATTCCAATAAACAAGGATCTTAAACAGCCGGTGCGTCTGGTTGCAGGTTTGTCGGCCATGTTATGCGAAACTCTTGAGAACCGTCTTTTCTTCGAAAGACAGGAGCTTTTCGATATCGAGAAGAATGATCAGCTTATCTTCAAGTTTTGCGACCCCCTGAATGTACTGGGAATCAATATTTGAAGAAAACATTGCCGGTGCCTTTTCGATTTCATCGACATAGAAGCGCATAACTTCAGAAACGTTATCGACAATCATGCCCACCTGGTTCTTCTCAAGCTCGACGATGAGAATTTTTGCGGTGCTTTTGCTCTCGTTCGGAGCCATGTCAAAACGCTTGCGCAGATCGATTATCGGAATAATGAAACCACGCAGGTTTATAACCCCTTCGACGAATGGCGGGGCTTTCGGAATCTTGCGAATATCGGTCATCGGGTAAATTTCGCGAACTTTATGAATATAGAGTGCATATTCATCTTCGCCGATGTAAAAACCGACGGCCTGGACTTCCTGGCGGATACTGGCTTTTTTAACGGCCATTATTGACCCCTTCGCCCTGAGCGGCCTGGGACTGCTGCTTTGCCGCAAATTGCCGGCGTTTTTCTCTTATGTACATGACCATAGCCGATATCTGGGTGATGAATACGGCCAGATCATCAAGCCAGCCGATCACCGGCATTATGTCTGGTATCACATCAACCGGGCTCAGCACATAAATTACTGTGAAGACGAACAACATAAACTGTGCCACCGGGCTGGCAACCAGTGATTTTGGAATCGATGGGCCTTTTTCGGTCATAAATCAGCTTTCGAGGTCTTCTGAGCCAAAACTCAGCGGCAGAAGTTCTTTAATTGAAGTTTTTCTGGTTTCGCCGCGATTGTTAACCAGAATAATCTCGACCTTGGGGGCAAGTTCGAGAATAACCTGGCGGCAGGCGCCGCATGGTGCCGTAAAAGCCGGCCGATCAACATAGATCGCCAGCCTGGTAAAATTCTTTTCGCCCCTGGCTATTGCGGCAAACAGGGCGGTGCGCTCGGCGCAGTTGGTCAGGCCGTAACTGGCATTCTCAACGTTACAGCCCTGAATAATTTCACCGTTTTTGAGCTGCAGCGCGGCACCAACCTGAAAATTCGAGTACGGTGCATAAGCTCTTTTGCTGGCTTCAATGGCTTTTTCAATCAGTTCCTTGTCTTTCATGCTTTCACCTCATCTGTCTATTTCTACCACAAAGCAGACAGTAACTAAAGAAAAAAACACCCCTGACTGGCAGGGGTGCTTTGCATTCGTTAGCGTTTTGAAAACTGTGGTTTTCTTCTTGCTTTTTTGAGACCGTATTTTTTGCGTTCCTTCATGCGAGGATCGCGGGTCAGGTAGCCATTTTTCTTCAATGGAGAACGGAATTCTTCATTGAATTTGACCAGGGCGCGTGCCAGACCGTGGCGCAGGGCACCAGACTGACCAGTGCTGCCGCCGCCGGCGATATTGGCGAATACGTCGAACTTGCCAAGGGTTTCAGTGGTGGCAAGTGGCTGTACGATGATTTTGCGTGTCAGAGGAATCGGGAAATAATCCTCGAAGGCTCTCTTATTGACAACGATCTTACCTTCGCCTCTGCAGATGCGGACGCGAGCGGTTGCGGATTTTCTTCTACCGGTTCCCCAGAAAAACAGTTCGGCCATGATGATTTTCCTCCTTCCTTACTTGGTAAGCTTGATAGCTTTGGGCTGCTGAGCGGCGTGCGGGTGTTCAGTGCCAGCGTATACTTTGAGTTTGCCGAGATAGTTTTTTCTCAGCTTGTTGCGTGGCAGCATGCGCTTTACGGCAATCCAGAGCATCTTGTCAGGAGTGTTTTCGAGCAACTGGCCGTAGGTCAGGGACTTGATGTGCCCTGTGTATCCGGTGTGCCAGTGAAAAAGCTTGTCATCGTGTTTTTTGCCGGTCAGAACGATCTTGTCGGCATTGATAACGATAACGAAGTCACCACAATCAACATTGGGGGTAAAAATAGGGCGGTGCTTGCCACGAAGGCGAGCAGCAACCTGAGAGGCCAGACGGCCGAGAGGCATGTCTTTGGCGTCTACAACGACCCAGTCACGGGTAAAGTCAGTTTTCTTAGCATGGAACGTCTTCACCGATTTTCCTCCTTCTTCGGTTAATACATGACTTTCATCAGATAAAGTCCGCCGGGCGGTGCAGGGGCGCCAAGCCTTCGTCTATTCTGATTACGGTACAGTTCTGGGATTTCTTCAGACCGCATCTGACCAGTGCCAATGAGCTGTAACGCTTTTGCCATGTTTCGTACCATGTTATGCATAAACCCGGTGCCGATCACGTCAAAGGTCAAAATCTCATCTTTCAGGACAACGCCTGTCTCAAGAACAGTTCTAACGGTGCTTTCATACTGGTGCGGGGATTTGGCAAAAGCTGCAAAATCATGTTCGCCAACCAGGAGTTCAGCTGCTTCACGCATTAAACCAACATCTAACGACTGATCAAGCTGCCAGAAAAACCTTTCGAGAAAGGGTGAGCTGTTTTTGACCAGCCGGTAAAGATACCGGTAATGCTTGCCACGAGCCGAAAAACAAGGGTGGAAGCTTTCATCTGCTTCTTCTGCCCTGCCAATCCGTAATGCTCCAGGTAAAGCACCGTTCATTCCAATGATTAATTTTTCAATGGGTATCGGACACTCAGTTCTGAATAGAACCACCTGTTCAACTGCATGAACACCGGTGTCTGTCCGGCCCGCCCCGATAGCTCTGCTTTTTTCGCCGGTTATCAGCCTGAAAACTCTTTCGAGTTCGCCCTGCACAGTTGGGATGTGCGGCTGAAACTGATAACCAAAAAAGGCACTTCCGTCGTAGGTAACGAGCAGTTTAATGTATCTGGCGGGATTTGTCAAGGGAATTAAACCAATAAGACCGGATTTGTGTACAGCAAAAAGATATTTTACCAGATTGGATGTTGAAAGTAAATTTAAAAACGCCAGTATTCAGCGGCCACAACGAATTTTTACGGCAACCTGTGTTTTAAGAATATCAAGAAGCTTCATAATTTCGTCGCTTGAACCAGACATGAGCGCAACTTCAAGATTGTGGGCCATTTCGCGGATCAGCTGCGTTTCGCCGAGGTTCGCCGATTCCATGGCTTTGCCAAGCTTTTCAAGGAATTCACCGAAACTGATGTTCGCCTTTTCGAGCTCGCTGCAGGAATCCCAGACGATGTCAAGATGCTCTTTTTTCATGGACGTACCCTCACACTCATTTAATATAAATTTTTAAAACTCTTGCTTCATTATAACAAAATTGTGCAATTTGTAAAAGAAAAAAGCGATATTTTGCTTCAACGTTTTGCTTCAAGACCCTGTTTCTGGTAAATATACTACGTCTAATTCGCAATAAGGGGAAACTTTATGACCGCCATCACCGCAAGTCTGATCGCCGGGCCAGTTAACGTGCCCGAAAAGGTTCTTGCCGCTTATCATCACAACTACGGTTCGGCCGACCTCGACCCGGATTACCTTAATTTATACAACGACTGCGAAAAAAAGCTTCAAACAATACTCGGCACACAAAACTCTGTGATCATGCAGACAGGCGAAGGCATGCTTGGCCTCTGGGGCGCTCTCAAGAGTTGTATCAGGCCAGGCGACCAGGTTGTGGCAGTCTGCACCGGGGTCTTTGGGTATGGCATCGCCGACATGGCTGAAACCATAGGCGCAAAGGTCAGGCGCTTTGAACTGCCATTCAACAGCACAGTAGACGATTGCAGTAAACTTGAAAAAATCGTTGCCGCCTGCAAACCAAAGATGATCACGGCAGTGCACTGCGAAACACCCTCAGGCACTCTTAACCCGCTGCACGGCATTGCCAGAATTAAAAAAGCCCAAAAGGTGCCGCTTCTCTGCGTTGATAGCGTTGCAAGCGCTGGTGGAATGCCGGTTGAAGCCGATAAAAACTCAATCGACCTTTGCCTGAACGGCAGCCAGAAATGCCTCTCAGCCCCACCCGATATGACCTTCGTTGCCATAAGCGAAACCGCCTGGGAAATCATCGACCAGGTAAATTACGCCGGCTACGATGCGTTCAAGCCATTCAGGCACGCCCAGAAAAATTTCTATTTTCCGAACACCATGTACTGGCATGGTCTGGCTGGTCTGTCGGCTGCGGCCGGTCTGTTACTCTCTGAAGGCCTGGCAGCTGTTTTCGACCGGCATATTCAGGCCCAAAGTTATTGTATCAGCAGAATAGAGCACATGGGTCTCGAACTTTTTCCTGCAAACGAGGCCTGCAAATCCCCATCAGTCACCGCTGTAAAAATACCCCCAGGAATCACCTGGGAAGAACTTGATCGCCGCTGCCGCAGTCGTGGTCTTGCCGTTGCCGGCAGTTACGGGCTCCTGGCTGGCAAAGTATTCAGAATTGGGCACATGGGCAGCCAGGCAGACCTGAAGCTCCTCGAACATGGTCTTAACATTCTGGAATCAGTATTGTGAGCCCGACGGCATTAAAAATCGGCGCTTACTATTATCCGGGCTGGCATTCTTGCAAGGTTCGCGATGCCGCTTTTCCCCGGGGCTGGAACGAATGGCAGCTGGTATATAACTGCAAACCAGCTTTTGCAGGGCACGAACAACCTCATCTGCCACTGTGGGGTCCTGAAAATGAAGCTGACCCAGAGGTTTTTACCAAAAAACTGCAAGCAGCTGAAGAATACGGCGTTGACCTCCTGGTATTTGCCTATTACTGGTCACGCGGCAAAAAACTGCTTGAAGGGGCATTGAATCAAGGTTTTTTGGCAAATCGACAGCGTGGCAGAACCTCGTTCGCCCTGATGTGGGCAAACCGCATGCCCCGAAAAGTCATGCCGGTCAAAGACAGCGGGGCACGCCTGATCGACCCGTCGCGCCTGGTCTATACAGACCCGGCTGATTTTCTTGATTTTATAAAACATCTCGCCGAACATTACTTCTGTCAGCCTGATTATTTCAAGGTCGATGCTGCATGCTACCTGAGTATTTTTGACACCACCTTTTTTATCAGACAGCTTGGCCCCGAACTGGCGGCCATGGCTATTAAACAGAGTCGAAGTTATCTTGCAGAAAAGGGCATGCAGCTGCATCTTGCCGCCATTGACCCCATCGCTGAGCATCAGCCGCTATTGAGGCAGATCGGCTTTGACAGCGTCACCCATTACGTCTTTCTTCCTGAATGGAGCGGTGAATATCTGCAAGACTACCAAAGCTGCGCTGACAACCGCGAAACACTTTGGGCGCAGTACCAGGATACCACCGGGCTGCCCTATGTTCCATCTGTCAGCCCTGGCTGGGATGCCAACCCACGTGCCAGCGACTACGGCAAGGAGAAACCCCGCAAATATCCATGGTCACCGGTAGTAACCGGAACCAGCCCGCAGGCTTTTGGGAAGTTTCTCAAACGTGCCGTAGATTTTGCCAGCCACAAATCAGGGTTCCCCCACCCTTTTGTCATGATTTCATCATGGAACGAGTGGAGCGAAGGCCATTATCTTGAACCAGACGAGAAGCATGGCTTCGCCTGGCTGGATCAAGTTGCCCTGGCGAGAAAGCAAAGTCTGCAAGATGGATAAACGCTGGGCTTTTTTTACTGTTGACTTTGAACTGACCAATATCTGCGCCCAGAACTGCCTTTTTTGCCCGCGCCACGGCTTGACACGCCCGGCCGGGTTCGTCAGCCCTGATCTTTTTGCAAGCCTGGCCAGGCAACTGGCTGCTGCGGGGTCACGCCTGACCTTTTGCGGCATGGGTAACCCTCTACTACACCCCGCCCTTGAAGAAATAGCGGCTATTTGCCATGAACACGGCCTATATTACGGTCTTACCGTTCAGGCGCCAGCTCTCGACCTGCATGGCCTTGCTCAGATAGCACTTCTAAGGCCGGCCTTCATCGAAATTTCGTTTCCAACCACTGACCCAGCGCTCTTCTCGAAAATATACCCCGGCCAGAGTATGCAGGATGCCATCGAAGGTTTACATAACCTCGCAAGGCAACGCAACGGAACCCGGGGAATGGTTATCAATGCGGTAACCGTTGCGACAGAAGCTGCTTCACATGTCGAAATCAGCAGATTCTGGCAGACAGAAGGTTTTGAATGCCGCATACAGCTTTGCCATTCGCGGGGCGGCAACCTTTTAAATACTGAACTGGTCAATGCTGTCGCTCGCCCTGTCAATTCCTGCGGTTTGTTTGCAACCCATGCCTTTATTACCTGGCAGGGCCATCTTCTGGCCTGTTGCCATGATTTGAGCGGCATTACCCAGGTCGCCGACCTGACAGAAATAACCGTAACCGAGGCGGCAACCCGCAAACTGGCAATACTCGAACATGGCATGCCTTTTTCAATTTGCCGCAATTGCGATGAACCGGCTGCCAGCCGCCCGATACCCGATCGGCCCTTCCCTGAATCAGCCAAAGCTCGATCAAGGTTTCTTAAAAATCACTGCCAGCACAAAAGCCCTTAACCCGGCCAACAAAATATGATACTATCTGCACATGAAAATCAGCGAAATACCCATAAGTCAGCTTGTTCGTCTTCTGCCCGAAGCCCTGTGCACACCCTCTGACGCATTGCAGGCAAGCGTTGCCCGCCATGGTGTTCTGGCGGCACCGGTTGTCTGCGATGGCATTCTCTGTGACGGCCATCGTCGTTTGTCTGCCGCCAGAAAGGCCGGAATCACAAGCCTGATGTGCCGTGAGACCACCTGAAACCCCGGGCTGCTCTTTGCTGAACTGAACAGCAATCGTGAGTTAACCCCTTATGAAGCCGCCGCTGTCTATGCAAATCTCGATTCAGCATCTCAAAAAGCATTTTTAGAACAAACTGGTCTTTCAGAATCACCCCAGATGGGTTTTGCCCTGAATTATATTGCTAGGCAAATTCTTTGCCAGCCAGATTTGCTCACCTATTCTTTGCCAATCAATGTCTGGCGGGAGCTTGGGCACCTTGGCGAGGCAATCAGACGTTTTGCCATACCGCTGTTAACCTTGCCGGGAACTGCCGCCGAAAAGCGCAATATTGCCGCTCTGTTACGACAGGCCATGCGTCGGAATGAACTGCCATCGTCGTTAACAGGCCAGTGCGCTGCTGAAGTTATTGACAACCTGCAGAAAATTGCGCAGCCAAGGCGCTCAGCCGCCCTGGAAAAATTTCAGGAGGCTATTGCATCTTCTGGCCTGCCGCCTGCAACCTCTTTAAAGATCGACCAGACGTTTGCCATGCCCGGTATTCATCTTTCGATGCAGATTACCAGGCAACATACCAGCCGGCTTGACCAGGCCAGAATTGCCATCGAGTCAATTTTCAGCGCCGTTGAAGAGCTATGACAGAAACTGTGTTTAACTTCAACAATCTTTTTGTAGCGGCCGATGTGGCCGAACTGCCTTTGGCAAAAAGCATCAGGGGTCAGGTAGGATTTAAACACCAGCTTGAGATTTCTGGCGAGCAGCACCCGGGCGATGGTCTGCTGCTGGCACGCAATCATGGTGCTTTTATCAAGCCCTGCCCTGGGCAAAAAGGCAGCGTCTGTTGCGGTTACTGGGTTGTGGAATGGGGCATGGGATGCCCTTTTGGCTGCGAATACTGCATTATCCAGAATTACACCCGGGCTGGCGACATTACCCTGTTCCTGAACTGGGAAGACTGCCACCGCGAAATCATCGATTTGCGGAAGCAGGTCAAAGGCCCGATCAGACTTGGCACCGGGCAATTCGGCGACCCGCTGGCACTCGAAAAGATTTTTCCCTTGAATGCCGCAATCATTGACTGGACTGCCGGCATGCCTGATTTTACGGTTGAGATCAAGAGCAAAAGTGCTTATATTGAGCCGGTGCTGCGTGCCAACGATGCCAGGCATGTCACCCTCGCCTTTTCTCTCAACCCGCAAGAGATAATTGATCGCCTTGAACACGGGGCAGCCAGCCTAGAAGAACGCCTGCATGCGGCGGCAACCGCTGTCAGAAGCGCAGGGTGCCGGCTGGCATTTCATTTCGACCCGGTCATTCCGGTGCCAGACTGGAAAGCGAAATATTCTGAAGTCTTCAAAATCATGGACAAACATCTTCGTGGGCTGCCAGTGAACTGGATTTCCCTCGGAACTTTCCGCTTTCCGAAGGGGTTTCAGGAATACGTCGAAAAGTATCACCCTGAAACCGGCATTTTCGCCGAGGAATTTTATCCGTCTGCTGATGGTAAGATTCGCTACTTCAGGCCATTCCGCGAAGAAATCTATTCTTTTATGCGGGCGGGTCTGCATGAGTTTTTTGCTGACGCACCGGTTTACATGTGCATGGAAACCCCGGAAGTCTGGGAGCGCCTTGAACACCGCGCCTTTGGCGGCAGCGACCTGAAAAAACTCCTCGACGGCAGTCTGGCGAAGTCTCAGCCATGATTCTTTATTTATGCCCTTTTCAGGCAGAGGCTCGCCTGTTGGCTTCTATTCTGCCTGCTTGCCGGGTGATCGGGAAGGGGCGCCGGGTTTTTAAGAACGGTGAAATTCTAACCTGGAACGCTGCCGGGCCGCAGGCACTGACTGCCGCAATTCAACAGCATGACAAACTGCACGAGTTTTCCCGGGTCGTTCTGTTTGGGGCTGGCGGTGCTCTTTCTCCCAGCTTAAAAATTGGTGAGCTGTTCGCCGCCAGTTCGGTAAGTGATGGGGTCAGAAAACTTCAATTGAGCGTGCCTGCCGGGTTTGCCTGTTGTGAGCTGTTAAGTGTCGGGCAGCCAATTTTGTCGGCAGCAGAGCGGCAGAGCGCTTTTTCGAAGCACTCGACGGCCATGGTCGATATGGAAGGTTTCTGGTTTGCTGAAAAATTCTCTGGTTCTGCACAACAGGCGGCCATTATCAGGTTTGTCAGCGATACTGCCGGCGAACCTTTTAAATTGCCGTTTTCAGAAGCAATAGCCAGAAATATGCGTAAGAACGCCGAGCTTTTTGCAAAACTTTAAATTTATAGTTGCGCTCTGAAACAAACTTAAAGCAAGCAGACGAAAGCTTACAATCAGGATCGGGTCGATAACAAACTTGTTGAAACGCTGGCAGATTTTGTTTCTGGAGTTTCAAAGCGATCAGCTTGCAGCTTTCTGGCGACTGTAAAACCCGAGAATTATGCCAAGAGCTACCGACCAAAGGGCTGCCAGGCCTATCTGGTAAGGTTTTGGCAGGCAGAAGGTGATGGTGTGAGCGGGCACCCAGAACCAGAGAAGCGACATGAACCCCTTGTCGATATTTGCCCAGTTTTTTTGCCCGGCCACCAGATTGTCGAGAAGTCGATGCATGAGCACCAGAAATGGCCCGAATTGCAGGTTCATCGCCGCAGAGACGGCAAAGGCACGAGGCAGGCCGGCTATTTCCGGGAGCATACCATCGGCAACCAGTTTATCAATGAAACCATTAAAGCCAATGAAAGCGTACTTGATCAATACCGCCAGAAATGCCCATTCGAGCATTTTCAAGAATAAAATCCGCCCCGAAAATGGTGCAGAAACTTTTTTTTCGACAATCCACCTGGCAATTACATCACCAAAAGTGCCGAGCAGAGCAAACTGCAGCATTGCAGAAACAACAGGGTGCGCGATTACAAAAGCAACATACGTGTCCATAACTTTTTCCTGTGTGTATCGTCGCCGGTAAACTGGAATTTAAAATGACTATAGTTCAATACGGCCGAGATTGTTGAGCACTCTGACTTCAGCCGCGACGATCTTACCATAAATACCGCTTTTCTGGTAAAACGGATTAAAACCGAAAATCAAACAGGTAAAGGCTTCCCAGAAAGCAACCCAGGCTGCGATAACGAGACCTTCCTGGAAAATTTTCTTCCAGAGCTCTTGTTCATCGGGGTTTGGAAACTTATAGTACGAAACAACCAGCATCAATATAACCCCAAGCAATAACAAGGTCGAAAATTTTCGGAATTCTTTGTGCATATTCTGCCGCTCAACCTCATGTTGAAACATGAAAAAATTGACCATTGCCTTGCGAAGAATGTTTTCTTGAAGCATGTTGTATTCACGATCAATAGTGATCCGGATTACAAAATCAGTGTCATTTAGTTCTTTAACGCAGCCAATCACGTATTCAACGAAATCCTGATCGAGTTCACGCCTGGTGAATGTGGCTTTTTTATCAAAACTGTTAAAAAGATCGCTTATCGATTCAACGCTGATATCGATAATTGCCTTGCCGTCACGGGTAAACTCATAGCGGTTTTTCAGAAATTCATTGGACATAGTCTTCTGCAACCCAGATATTTGATTAGAACCTTGGCATTTTACAGTAAAAGAAATTCTCTGACAATGCCCCCCGGCAAACTTGCACTATGATAAGTCACAGGTCAGTCAGCCAGCTTGCTTTTTACCCTCAGAAAATATACTGCGTGCCCTCGCAAAAGAACCAAGGTTATGCACCGAGGTATAATTCCGGTTTTTGAGCAGACGACTGGCAATGCCAGACCTGCTGCCGCTAAGACAATAGAGCAATACCGGTTTATTTTTATCTGGTACCTGCCGGGCGATGTCGCCAGAAATCTTGTCGAGCGGAATGTTCAGAGCATTTTCAAGGTGCCCGTCGGCATATTCAGATGGGGTTCTGACATCGATAATTACTGCGCCAGAAGCTACCAATTGCCTTGCCAGTTCAGGCTTCACCTGACCGAACCATTTCCAGAGAAAAAAAATAAAAACCGCTGCCAGGATTATGAATTGTGAATTTTCCATCAATTAACGAACTCCGGTAATATTATTGCTAAATTTAGTTGGGCCGCGTGATCTGGGGCAAGGTAACTAATACAGACTGGCCGGAGCGTTGCTGATATCAACCGCTTCAGCTTCAACATGCCTTGATTCTTCGAGATCTTTGTAAACAACAAAGATTCCCTTGCGACCATCCATGAGTACTCCAAGTGGGCTTTCAAGTCTGGTATGCACGAAAAACTTGTGGCGCTCAACCACCGGCTGTGAACGCAACCATTGCCAGTTGATGAAGCCTTCGCCGGAATCCTGGCGCACTGAAAAATAACCTATGTTCATTGTTGTAACATTATGAAAGAAATGAGAGCCCATCGAAGCGTCAATTCTGAAGCCCTCGAGCGAGTATTCAACAATAACCTTGGCAAAAGAAGCCTGCGGCCACGAAATTGGTATGCCAAGCCAGCGATCGCGGGTTCCCCAGCGGCCAGGCCCCATGAGAATATACTTGCGACCAGCATCTTTGAGTTTGAGATTGAGTGCCTGAACTTCAGCAGCCATCTCTTCAGTGCAGGCTTTGTCGAAGACATCCGGGTCTACCCAGACAACGTCGCTGATTTCTTCAATTTTGCCGTTACCCATTCCAGAGTCGGCATAAAGCAAGAGGCTGCTCTTGTCGATTTCAGACTTGTTGATGTTGAAGTCTTCGGAATCACGCAACATGTGTTTCAGCTGCAGCAGATAAAACACCGGTGAGGTTGTGCCTTCGTTATCAACATCTACGGCAAACTCAATTTCAACCGGAGCCTCAAGCGCTTCATTTGAAACATTCAAAATGTGCTTGATCGCCCGTGCCAGAGGGTAAGTCTCAAATTGCAGGATATTTGCAAAGTTCAGCACTCTTGGCCCTCGACTGTTAATACCAGGGTCAAGCCTGCCATCTTCAAAATTCCAGGTTGAAGCAACGTCGGTCAGAGTGCCATCTTCTTCGGCAACCTTCAGATCAAGCTTGATCAGGGTCGCATCTTCACCGGAAAAAAGATTGACAGTGTTCTTTTCGAGATCAAGGGCCAGAAAGTTGCGCTGTGAGTTCTTCACCAGTTCTTCTGGAGTCAGCATCTCTAGTTTCGGATACGATGGGCAGAATCTGAAAGATGGCCCACCACCGACCACCTGACGGCCCAAGCCGAGAACAAGCATGCCGACTCCGTCTTCTGGATTCATATACGAATAGGGGTAGTAATTGTAGGATTGGCCGACACCGCTCACCAGAGGGTAAAAACGGGTGCCGTAGCGGCGGCCAACAATCTGCTGAATGACCACCGCCATTTTTTCTTCTTCGATGTTGTATTGAATTGCATCGTAATATTCACGGGCTTCATTCGAATACACCGAGGCATAAACCAGCTTGATTGCCTCTTCAAGCTGCTTCAGGCGAATTTCGGGGTCAGGGTGATTGTTCGGAATAAAAAAGGTTTCATACAAGCCTGACATCGAATGCGAAACTGCGTCTTCAAGAACTCCTGATGAGCGCACGGCTAAAGGGTAGGTCACCTTCTGCAGAACAATGCGCAGGCGGTTGAGAATCTTTTCTGAGAGGCGACTGTCAAGAAAACGCCTTTTAAGGTTATCGTAATTTTTTTCTGAGATAACAAAATCAGCAAGGTCGTTAGTGGTTATAAAGTTGGTAAACTCATCAACGCCAATGATTAAAGTTTCTGGAATACGAATGACAATATCAGGCACGCTTTCAAGCATCGAGGAATTGTAGAGCAGATAATTCATGAAGGCGATGCCACGCCCCTTACCACCGATCGGGCCTTCGGCAAGTTTGCTGATATGATGACGATTTTCACCAATAAATGACTTATCAAAAGAAATGACCTTGCCGCGCGTCTTCATTCTGAAGACCCAGTTTCCCATGTTTATGAGAAAATCACGCAGTGACTCAACCTCATCAAACTCATTCACATGAATACGTGAAACCACCTTTGCAGTCTGCACTTCACCACGGGCCAGCAACCAGGTTGAGAAATGGTTGCGACTGGCGTGATATTCAATTGATTCGGCGGGAACGATACGCAGGCAGTTGCGAAAATCCGCCATTGTTCTGGCTCTTGTAATTTCCTGACCTTGACCATTTCTAAAAACGAAATCGCCAAACCCCAGATTACGATAGAAAAATTTAGAAAGTCTTTTAGAAAGGAATTGCGACTCTTTATTGACAAAAGAGGCTCCCAGGCGGTTTGCGGCACCTTCAATGTTAGCTTCAGAAGACTGCAGAAGAATAGGCATGTCAGGCTGCATTTCTTTGAGGGCCTTTGCCAGTTTCAAGCCAGCCTGGTCATCAAGAACACCGTCTTTTTTATATTTAACATCCGAAATGACGCAGAGCAGAAAATCCTTGTAGTATTCAAATTGCTCCATCGCCTCTTCATAATTGGTTGCCAGAATGATCTTTGGGCGACAACGCATGCGGAGAACCTTTTTGGTTTCTTCCTGCAGCTCTTCTTCTACCAGTTTGGTGGTTTGCCTGATCAGTTCAGAGTAAAGATGCGGCAGATAACGGGAATAATAACGCACTGAATCTTCAACCAGCAGAATTATGCGAACCTGGGCTATCTGAGTGTCTTTATCGGCATTGAGCTTATCTTCAATGTATTTAATCATTGCCAGAAAAATTTCTGAGGCGCCGTTCCAGACAAAAACATTGTCGTAATGTTCCCAGAGATTGCTGCCACTATCAGCGGCCTCAAGATCGGTATTATCATTTAGAAGCAAGAGAATGGCGAGCTTGGGCCATTGTTTTCTGATCTTCTGCCCTGCATTGATCGTGTCAGTTTTGCGCAGGCGACTGATCACCACGACCAGATCGAATTCCTTTTTCTGCAGCATTTCAAGGGCCTCATCGGCCGAGGTAACACTGGTAATTCGGGGTGCGCTTGTCAGGTTGAGGTTGAAATACTCACCAAAAATTTTTTCTGCCAGCAGGCCATCCTGTTCGAGAGAAAAAGCATCGTAAACCGTGGCGACCAGTAAAAGTTCACGAACTTTAAAACGCATCAGATCATGAAAAATTTCGCTGTCTGACTTGTATTTTTTAAAGACCTGCATCAATTCTTCTTTTGGCATTGTAACTCCGGGTATGTCTTGAAGGTGAAGTGATTATAGCAGAATTTTTTTCTGATCGCTCTCTTGCACATTTATTTTTATCTGTTAAACTGTAAGGGTAATTTTTGCAAAGGAGTTTCATCATGTTAAAAAGATTATCCACAATCGCGCTTATTCTGGTAATGGCTTTTTCCATCACCACAGGTTTTGCGGCGGCCGATGAACGACCGGTTATTAAAGATCTTTCCAAGGCCTATGAAGTCTGGAAAACTCAGGGCATTAAATTTGTAGTCAGAGATGAACAGGGCAAATTTGTAACCTGGAACGTCGGAAAACTTGAATCCTGGGGAACCAAATCAAAATGGGTCGTCCGAGATCCCAAAGGCCGCATTCTAACCCATGCCAACGGTAACGTTGAAACCTGGAAAAACGGCATGGTGCGACTTGTTCTTCGTGACTCCAAAGGCAGAATTCTTACCCATGTTGGTATAGATCTTACCGACAAAAGCAGTTTCGCATCTACGGTTGTAGGTCTCAGACGGCTTAAAAATGATGCTTTCCTGTCTTTCGTTCAAGACACCCTTTCAGACATTCTTATCAAAGAACTCAAAAACAATGAACTCAGCAAGGCCCGGGTTCTTATGGTCTATTTGAATAAATACAAAACCGAAAAGGGTGCCGAAAATTTTAAACCCGTCCTCAGAAAAATCATCCCGATACTTCATTTTATGGCAACCGAAAAGCCTGATACTAAGACCAAAACTCTCATCGAAGATGCACGCAAGTTGCTTGCCGAACTCTAATTCGATTTAAAAAAGGCCACCTGCGTGGTGGCCTTTTTTTATTTTAGACTTTCTATACAGATTTTTTTCATTTAAACTAACATATTCTTCGATTTGATTCGAAGGAAGCCCTGATTATAACAAATCACAATCCAAACCAGGAGAATTCTGGTCTGATGAAGAATAACCGATACCACAAATTTGAACCAGCAATGCCACGCAGCACCGCAGGCTACGCACGCCTGACAGGAATACTAACTGTGCTTTCCATGGTAGTTGTTTTTGTGCTGTTTTACTTTTACCGCGTTCAGATTAAAATTTATGCTAAAGACGCAGTCGAAACCTTCGGTTACCCTGCCCTCTTTTTTATATGCCTGGCTGCTGATGCTATTATTCAACCCGTTCCACCCGATGTCGCGGTTTTTGGTACAGCACTGGGCGGTGCCAGTATCTATAAAACAGCCATGGTTGCAGGCGCAGCAAGCTCCCTTGGCGGAGTAACAGGTTTTTTAATGGGGAAATTTTTTGGGCCATGGCGTTTCAGAAGATTGTTTGGTTCGAAATTATTGCGTGGCGGCCGAAATCTTTTTCGAGACCATGGCGCCCTGGCGATTTTTGTAGCCGGGGTGACTCCGATACCATACTCGGCAACCTGCTGGGTCGGCGGAATTTACAGCATGCCTCTCTACAAATTGTTTATTGCCAGTTTGATCAGCCGAACCCTGCGCTATATTGGCGTTGCATGGTTTGCCAACTTTTTTTAATCATTTAAACAATGAAACGAAGCGTAACAGTATTGGGCGACCTCTTTTTTTACCTGTTTGTATGCCTGTCTTTGCTGCTGATTACGCTGATTATTTTCTCTCCGGCGCGACAGTTTCTTTTTGACCAGTTCATGCTAAGCCTTGATTATAAGGGCAAACAGCATTCCCTCGCAAAATTTGATGAGCGGCTGGCAGCCGCAGGAATCAGCAGGGAACTTTTTAACCCAATGATTCTTATTCGCAAACGCAGCCGGGAAATGCTTGTTTTATCAGATGACATCGTTGTTGCAACTTACCCGGTTGGCCTTGGCCGTGCAACCATCGGCATAAAACTCAATGCCGGTGACCAGAAAACCCCTGAAGGTCAATATTTCATCTGCAAAAAAGATGATCGAAACAGGTTTCATCTGTTTCTGCAGATAAATTACCCGACTCCCGACGATGCCAAGCGCGGTGCGGTTCAGCAGATTATCAAGCCAGGTGAAGAAGCCAGAATCGAGAATGCCTGGGAAAACAATATCTGCCCACCTACCGATACGGCTCTCGGAGGCCCGCTTGGCATTCATGGCTTTGGCGCTGAATCAAGCTGGACAAATGATGGAAGCATTTCAATGCATAATACCCACATTGAAGAGCTTTTCTGGAACATTGCCACCGGAACTTCAGTAGCAATCCTGCCATGATCAGCACAAGGGCTTTAGCCTGACAATTACTGCCCCCCAGTGGCCTGCGTCAAAACCCGCCGGATTCCAGGATGCAACACATGGCAACTTGGTAAGAGCTGCTTCAACCGTTCTTCGCAGATTGCCTATTCCCTTGCCGTGAATTATTCTTACCTGCAGAATACCACGACCCTGACAGACTTCAAGGTAATCAGCAACTACAGCCGCTGCTTCGCATGGCTGAAATGTGTGCAAATCAAGAACCCCGTCAATTGGCAGGTCAATAGCATCATTTTGCTTCATTCAGCAGACTTGAGCGCAAAGGCAGCAATTCCTGGACAGTCATTATTTTTCCGCCGCCCATGGCTGGCATGATGATCTCTGCTCTGGGGCAGTAATCAAGAAATAGTTCTCGACAGGAACCACATGGGGCTATGATGTCACCGATACGATTAACAACCACAAGAGTTTCGATGTCGGTAACCCCGTCTTCGGCTGCTGAAGCAAGCGCTACCGCTTCAGCACAGATTTCGGCTCCTGAAATAGAAGATTTCAATTGCAGACCCGTAAAAATTTTGCCGCATTTTGATTTTAATGCTGCGGCAAAATGGTGCCGGTTTTCTTTGAAACGCATGGAAATAAGCTTTTTTGCCGTCTCAATCAGGTAAAAATGATTCTTTTTCAGCTGATTCATAAATGATTCTCCTGTTAATGGCTAAAATTCGCCCTTTAACTCTCTGGTGAAAAAATCACGTTCATCGGCGCCATAACAGACAAGCCCGATACGCACCGATGTTTTAATTGGATTTGATCCCCATGGCCAGAAAGCGCAATACATGACTACGCTCTCAGAGATTTCTTTGCGAAAAAGTGTCTGATCTTTTCTTGCTCCGCCAACTTCTCGAATAAAACGATCAAAAAAGTTTTTAAAAAATGCGCCTTCTCCGGCGGGTTTGTAAGCCTTGCCAAAGAACTTTTCAACCTCTTCACTCAGCTGCTGAATAAGATTTGAATCCGCGACTCCGCAATAAAGCAACGGATCATCTACATCATGGTTCGGCTTTATTTTGTATTTACTCTCTATGATATCGATCAATTCAAGTGTTTTTCTAATTTCCGGAAGGTGCTTGTTCATAATCCCCCTGACATTATCTGATTAATTCGAATATAGCGGATTATTCTATTGTGATGCAAGAAAAAACAATGCTATTTTTTTAAAACTTCTTTTCGGGCAGCTACCATTTCCTTTAACCGATCAGGGTCAAGAGGATTTTCCCAGTAACCATCGTATTTAATACTCGAACCAACAATCCAGCCATCAGCTGCTGCATAATCACGTGCATTGGCTGCCGTTATACCAGAACCAACGAAAACAGGTATTCTTCCAGCTTTCTTTGCTCGCTTCAAATCATCTTTTGCAGCCGCTTTGCCGGTTGCACTACCAGTGATAATGACTCCATCAAGCCCAAAAAACTCAGCGCCATGAACCCAATCATCAAGACTGATGTCACTGGTCACAGCGTGCGCCGAATGTTTCTTTTGAATGTCGGTCCAGATGCGAACTCGACCGGCTCCAAGCCTGGATCGCTCTCGCAAAAGTTCACCGGCACAAGCTTCTATCCAGCCCTCATCGGCAACATGACCAAAAATGCACCCTTCGGCCCTTATAAACTCGCACCCGCAGATATGCGCCACAGCAAGTGCCTCAAGGTTAGCACCTGCAAGAATCTGAATCCCGACAGGGAAAGCAGCACCAACCCGCCGTTTAATCTCGGATGCAACGCGGGTCATTCCAGAAACGATTTCGGGGCCTACATGGCATTTAAGATACGGTCGATCATGCATGTTCTCAATAATAATGGCATCAAAGCCAGCAATCTGAAATTGTTCTGCTTCTGAAACAGCTGTTTCTACTATTTTGTCAATACTATCTGTGTTAAATGGGGTTCCGGGAAGCGCCTTAACATGCACCATTCCGATTAAAGCGGGCAAGGCAAAGTTTTTTGCAATATCTAAAATTGGTTTCATAGCCTGTTCCTCAACTAAATAAAAATACGAGCAGATTCCCAAGCAGCAATAATACTACATACCAGACCCGAAAAACCTTGTCGAGATAAATTGCCACATCAAAACGTCGACGTTTGGCGTAATTGTTGTTAACAACGGTCTGGACAAGTGCAGAAAAAATAACGACATAAAAAAGAATGAAAATTTTGTCAGACATCACCAGGTAACCAACTGCCGGCAGGGCATCAGCTTGAGAAATATGCAAAGCGACTGCTGAAAGCAGAGCGGTTACACAAATAGCACATTGCGTTTCGAATTCGCTGGCGTTAATGAAAAAAACCATGTATGCCATACCCGCAATGATAATCAATGGAAGAATGAATTTTATCAGATGTGGCAGAAACAAACGTTTTAGATAAAGTTTAAAAGTAAGTCGTGAATAACTTGAATCAGCCTGAGATCCAAGCCCGAAATCTGTTTTGTATGTATGAACATCGACAGTGCACGTGGCACCTTTTCTTTCCCAGTCGGGTACGTTCATTTCGGGTTCAAGCCAGGAATCAAAATTACCGCCTTCAGTTGCAGCGGTAGCAAAGACAATCTGATCGGTTTGCAGTTCGGAATCTTCAATACTGATTGGTAAAACCTGAGAGTCAAACGGGTAAGAATGTAGTTTAAAGTGCCCTCGGAATCGCCCCTTAATTCTCTGAGTCCAAACTTTCTGCCCAGCAGGATCGGTACCTAGCACGGGCACCGTAGAGTTTTCGATAGACCCGTTCATGAATTCAATGTTTTCGGGAGTCCAGGTAGCATTCCCGGGAATTTTGTACCAAATATAAAAATCCGCAAAAAATTCAGACTCTTTAACATCAAGGTGGGCAACATCGACAATGTACATACCAATTTCGACTTTAACCGGCTGTGAACAAACAATTGCCGGCAACCATGCCCCAGTGAAGAAGCCCAAAAATATGATAGTACACAGCAATTTGCGCAATGATAAGGTTATTACCCGCATGTTATTCAGAAAAAATACCAACTTTCGTTTTCATAAAAAGTAATGCAGACAATTTATCACTTCATACAAATTCAATCAAACAAAAGATTCTACTGATAGTCACCATCCTTTTTAAACCATCCCGAAGATCGCCAGGCCTTAACCGCCAAAAGGCCTCCCACGCGTTGGAGGGTCGGTTGCCGCGATGCAATGGCTGGTTGGCCTATCCCGCCTTATTGTGATTCTGGCAGCAATCCGACTTTTTGGCCACGGAGGCCTTATGCCGAAACGCATGACGATGCAAGCGTTTCGGCGAGGCACAGGATGGCGCGTATGCCTGGCGTGGGAGGGTCGGTTGCCGCGATGCAATGGCTGGTTGGCCTAAAAAGGTGAGA
>DAOPYA010000009.1:0-66362 GCA_035352635.1 Candidatus Rifleibacterium sp. | reverse complement strand
GTGCTCGACAAGCGTCGCTTATGCAATCGCCTGACCTGCCGAAACTTGCATCAAGTGAGAATCAAGTAGGCGTTTGCCCTGGCACCAAGTGCAGTTGCTGCGACAAGCAGCGAGATTCTCTCCTGGTATCCTGATTGTAGAAGTCATTTTTATTTGATCTCGATTCAATTAAAAGTTGATATGAAGAGAATACAGCAATTCTATAAAGATGATTTTGTTTGATTCGGCAAACCCGACCGAGATTTGCTGAAGAGTAATGTATAACGCTGTCGTATTGTGGTGGGTTGTGATATGATATGGGCAATTCATAAGATCATGGGGTGAGAACAGATGGTTGAAGTTGCTCCAGGAAACGAAAGACTCAGAGTTCCGGCCTGGAAATATATATTGTTTCTGGTTCTTTTTATGTTGTTATGCCTGGGCATACTCTGGTATCTCATGGCATCGAATTTTGGCGCATCTAACTCCCTGCTCGAAACTTTGCGGCGCTATCTGACCTTTATGAGCGCCTTTCATCCGAATATTAAACCCGAAGATGACTTCAGTAACGCTTTGCGCCTGCATGGCATCGAGAAAAACGGCCCAAAGAAATTTTTCATGTTTGTCACGATGACCGACAAAGATGCAAGCCCTGTCAAGGTCATTAATGCTGCCAATGTGACTATCAGCGGCAAAGATAAAGCCGGGGCCAGTCTCAGTATTGTTGTCGATCGGGTCAGGCCACTGCACGTTTACACCGATATGGCTGATCCGATAAGCTTTTCCAGCGTCATGGACTATTCCGGCAGCATGTTCCCTGAAGACCTGACAGCCATCGAAACCAATTTATCGGCGCTGATCGGGCAAATACTGATTCCGTTCTCAGCGGGGGTTATCAAGTTCAATAACAAGGTTCATGAGGTTCAGACGCTGACCACTGACAAAGCCATACTAGAAGCCGCGATTAAGAAGCGCATACCCCTTCAGAACACCTCTCTTTTTGATGGTATCGACACCGGTGTCGACAAGATCCAGGCTCGGCCGCACTTCAGGTTTGTTATTTTGAATACCGACGGCAACGACAACGCTTCGCTAGCCAGCATTGATGACGTAATCAGACGTTGCCAGATGCACAATGTCTCGGTTTTCGTCTTTGGTTTTGGCTGGCTCGAAGTTACGAACCTGCGCAACCTTTCGAACAGTACCGACGGCTTCTATTCCTATGTTCCCGACAGCAGCAAACTGGCTGACTGGTTTAAAAAACTCGGGCAGATCATCAACAATGTGCAGGTGGTCGAGTTTTCGGTCGCCAGCGACATCAATGAACCTGGTTTCATCGAACTGACCGTCAACGAGGGTGGGCAGAAGCTCACCCGAACCCGCACCTGGAAATAAAAAACTGCGCCACCACGGAGGCATGCAATGCTGAATAAATCCCTTTATCGATTTGTCTGTCTGGCTATTTTTATGGTCGCTGCCATGTCAGGTGCGGTTTGCGCTGAGATCAACTTTGATTTCGGGCTGCCGCTTTTCGGCAACGAAGAGATTCGTTTCGAAAAAACCAAGCCGAGTGACTTCAACCTGCAGCTTTTCAAGAAGTATCTGACCGAGCAACAGGGAAACACGCTGGCGCAGCTGCACGCTATTACGAGATGGTTCAGCCTGATCAAGCTTTCAGATACGCCACGGCGCGACGAATTGATCAAACTCAGCAGCGTTTTTTTTGCAAGCAGCGGCAAGAAGAGCTTCACCGAGGGTGAGCGACTGCGTGACATCTTCTTCAACGGCCTGCTTTTGAGCATTAACAAAGACGTTGACCAGACCAACGGCAAAGACCGCGAATTTGAAGACCTGCTGATCGATTCAGAAGAAAAGCTGGCCAAAAACCCTGACTACTGGCTGGTCAAGGGTATCGTCTTCCAGGAACTGCGCAACCGGCCCAACGGCTATTTCGAACCGATGAAACCCGAAGAAGATTTAAAACGCGCGCTGACCCTCATTCCGCGCACTGCCCACTATTATTACGTCATGGGTCAGGCTTTCAGATTTCTGGGTTCAATGGATTCATCGCTGTTTTTATCGATCGCTTCATACGAAAAGGCCTCTTCTCTCGACCCGCGCAACCCGAAACTGCAAAACTCACTGCTCGGCATTTACATGGGCCTGCATGAAGACTACCAGACACGCAACAAGCCCGAACCTTTCTGGCTCGAAGAGGCGGTTTACAAGAAAATTCTTGAACTCTCACCAAACAACCCGCACGCTCTAAATAATCTGGGCTATCTGTATGCCGAATATGGCGTTAACACCCAGATATCACAAGAACTCTGCCAGCGGGCGGTTGATCTTGAACCTGAAAGCCCTGGCTTCAGAGACAGCCTGGGCTGGGCGGCTTTTAAAAACCATGATTACCGGAAAGCTGAAGAAGAGCTGAAGAAGTCGCTTTCGATAAAAATGAATGTCTATGAGCCTCATTATCACCTGGCCACCGTTTATTACGCCCAGGGGAACTTTGAAAGCGCCGCGGAACATTATGATAATGCCATCAAGATCAGGCCCGATTCCGCTGAGGCACTCAATAACCTCGCCTATCTCTACACCGAGAAGAACAGCAACATCGACAAAGCCATCACCATGGCTGAAGCAGCTGTTCAACTTGATAAAAACAACGCTTCCTATATTGACACGCTTGGTTGGGCATACTACCGCAACGGCGACCATGAAAAAGCTCTGAACCTGCTGCTCAAAGCAAATCAGCTGGTGCCGGGCCAGGGTGAGGTGCTTCTGCACATCGGCCGGGTTTATCTTGACAAGAATGATTTTGCTTCGGCGATCACTTACCTGCGTGAAGCATTCAAGGCCGATCCAAAACTCAAAGACCCCGACAACAGCCTTTATCTGGCGGTACGACTCAAGTCATATCACAGCGCCATGGCTGATTACCACAGCCTTATGGGCGAGCGTGCCGACAAAGAAAAAGTCACCAATATTCTCATGAGCATTGCCCGCCTGTATCAGGAAGAAAAGCTCTACGACCAGGCAATCGACATGACCAAACTCTGCTCTGACATCAAGTCTGGGGTTCGCTCCCTGAATGAACCGGTTTTCGACAGTTACAAACTCGCGAACAAAGCAGAGCCGCCGGCCGCCGCCGAAGATGAAAACCCAACCGCACCGAACGTTGAACTCGAAGGTCAGCCAGCCGAAACCGCGGCCGAACCCCCCGCCGAAACCCCGGCAGACTCAAACAATGCCCCTCTGCCGGCCACCGATAAAACAGAAAAGCCGGTCGATAAGCTCTTCGTCGGCTTACCTCCCGGCAGTCAGCACCCACTGATTGTTTCATTCGGGCCCCTCTTCTTTAAAATGCTCGAAACCGTTCTTCCGGCCGCCGCTAATTTTTCTGACAAATCTGTAACTATTTTTGTCAGGCAACCGATCCGCATAAAAAAATCGGTGATCGTGCGCATCGACAGCGAAGCAACTTCAGGGTCAACCCTGCTGGCACTGCTTAACAACTATTTTGCACAGTTGAACGTTAAACAACAACTCAGCGAAACTCCTGACCGTTGTGTTTTCAGCTTCGGCAACAAGCGCCTCAATGCCGTGGCCGATCGCAACTCGGTCTATCTCAGCGCCCGCAGCCTTGAAGCCAGCGACACACCCGAACTGCTCGGGCAGATCATACCTTTCAACCCCGAGAGTTTTCTCGAAATCATTTACGACTGGAACAACTTCCACGCACTGATTCCGCAATTTTTCAAGCCCTTTATCGCTAACCCGCTCGCCCCGTTCGTCAGAATTTATACCCGTTATACCTTCAAAAACGGTAATTTAAATGAATTTTCGACCGCCACCACCGGAAAAGCAGAAAACGAAGACTTCATGAAAAAATTCGCCCGCGAACTCTTTGCCTTCAAGCTTCAAACGCAGCGACTCGGCATTGACACCACCATAAAGGTTCGTGGCGACAAAGACCTGATCTATGTTTCCACAGACTTCGAGAAGATCGCCGACTGGCTGGTGGCCAGATTCAGACTCGACAACCCGCTCCTCAAAAAGGCGCTCGATCACTACCTGGCAAGAACGATCTGCTTTATAAACCGCATGTTTTATGCCCCTGACCTGGCAAAGTGCTGCCCGGCGGGCGGCAAAATCACCACCGACGCATTCAGCGGCCTTATTCAGTGCAGCCAGCACCGCGATATTCCGGCAATTCCGTTGATATTTGATGAACACGCCTGTTGCGCTTATAATCGCGCCCGATTGTTCAAGCAGCTGCAAAACAGCAAACAGCCGACCGCAAGCGGCACCCCGACCATTCTCGATCAGGCGACCGAAGAAGATGCCTTGCCGCGCTGCCCGACCTCTGGCAACTGGACTATCGATGAAAAAGGCATCAAATGCAATGAGCATGAAAATTGATTGCTTTTTTTCTAAAAATAGTCTATCTAAATAAGACACTAATTGGAGGTAAGATATATGCCTGCTGTAAACATTCAAGACAACATCCTTCAGTATCTGAAAGACGAAAAGGAATCTGTTAAAATCTTTCTTATGAAAGGTTTCCAGATTCAGGGCACCATCCTTGATTTTGACACTTTCGTGATTCTTCTTGAATCCGAAGGCAAAAAACAGTTGATTTACAAGCATGCTATTTCTACTATTCAGTTACCCGACAATTTTAATCTTCCTGGCTGAAGCTGAGTCTTAACAAGAAGACCACCCGACGGGTGGTCTTTTTTTTTGCATGTTGAGCAACTTCTGCATGAAGATTAAACAGACGTTCTGTGCAAATTATACACAGATAAGCATCCCAGGCTGTATAAATAATAAGCAACAAGGGGCTTGCCACGACTAATCTGTGCAAAATCGCACCATTAGCGGCTAAAAAAAGTTGGCACGCGAATTGCATATATATGAATAACACTGCACGACTTGTTCGTCAGTTGTCTTCAATCATTCCTTTCCTTGATCAAGGCTGCCTAGGTGGCCTTTTTTTTTTGCCCTGAAACTGTTATATTCTTTTGGTATCAACGAAATAATTCAGGACAAACCCATGAAACAAGCTATTACTACCTTTCTTCTGGTTCTTCTGCTGGCGGTGCCGGCCTGGTCGGCCAACAGCATTGTCGCCTTCTGCTACCATCAGGTTCAGCCTGTGGCTGCCAACAAGTTTTCGCTTTCTCTTGAGCGCTTCAAAAGCCAGCTGAAGTATTTAAAAGATCGCAATTACAAGAGTTTGAACT
Organism: Candidatus Rifleibacterium sp.; assembly: GCA_035352635.1. GTDB lineage: Bacteria > Muiribacteriota > Ozemobacteria > Ozemobacterales > Ozemobacteraceae > Rifleibacterium. The sequence continues at coordinate 61,134 of DAOPYA010000009.1, read as the reverse complement.
CTGAAGAACTGCTTGCAGCGATTGCGGCAGACGCCCCCAGGGGTGGCAACCAGGCTGTATTCACTTTCGACGATGGTTACCGAACTGTCTACGATTATGCATTTCCGGCGATGCAAGAATACGGTTTCAAGGGTATTGTCTGCATTTACCCGGCGTTTATCGGTTCATCGCAGGCGATGAGCTGGCAGCAACTCGGGGAACTGCTCAAGGCCGGCTGGAGTGTCGAATGCCACTCGATGAGCCACGGCAACCTCGCCGCCCGCTACGCCCACCCCGAAGAAGAAAAAGCTTTTCTTAAAAACGAGATAATTTCGTCACGACAGTTGATCGAAAGCAAACTGGGCAATAAAGTCAAGTTAATGGTCTGGCCTTATGGCGTCTACAGCGACCGGACAATGGCCCTGGCCCGGGAAGCCGGCTTTGCCGGAGCGATGACCGTTGATGGCGGCGCGAATTACCCGGGCCTGTCGCCCTGGCTGATTAAGCGTCAGGTCATTTATTCAACCGACGACATGAACAAGTTTTTGATCCGGTTTGGTATGGCCGGCCTGCCGGTTTCAGAGTGCTACCCTGCCCCCGGGCAGGTGGTCGATCAGCTGGCAACCTTCAGCTGCCGTCTCGACAACCTCGGCGACTACTCGCCCGAAAAATATGTATTGAATGCCAAAGCCACCGGCAAAAAGGTCAGCTTTCGCTTTGATAATGCCACAAGAATGCTTTATGCCAGCCTCGAAACCCCGTTCGGGCCGGGCAATTATTTTATCGACATCTATCTGCGCGACCGTGGCACCGGGGTAACCGCCCAGCACGGCTGGCTGTTCACAGTAGCAGGCGCCGGCGGCAAAACCTCTTACTGACGCAAAAGTAATTCTCGGTGAGTTTTAAAACTCTCATCAAAAGTCACTTGTGTTTAACTTGTTGTCTTTTAAAAGTTGCAGCTGCAGCCTGTCAGCAGGGCTGGTTTTTGACCGGGAATTGCTGCTGACGCGAAGGGTGGCAGCGGTGTGCGTGGTCAGTTTTTGCCAGAAAAGTTATCGTATTCTTTGACGCTGATTGATTCTTCTGAGAAGGTGAGAAGATTGTGGACCGCCGGGGCTTCGAGTGGCTTAAAATGACGGTTACGCAGGTTTGTTGGGTCCCAGAGGCGGCGGCGCAAGATATTCTTGCCGGTATGGGCACCCGACATGAAGTATTCAGGTTTTTTTGCAGCCAGACGGATAACCCCGCCGTAGACTCTCTGAATAATGAAACCGGGTTCGCGCATATATTCAAGGCTGCCGGCATTGCCGATCTCGTCATCAACCTTGTCGGGCGAATTACCGATCTGCCAGCGTGATGACCGGCAGGCCGAACTGACGAGTGCGGCATTTATGGTGATTTCGGGCAGATAAATAGCATCGTTAGGATCTTTTTTTGCTTCTTCGAACAGATGCCGCATCAGGCCCATTGCCCCTGAATTCGGCATCGGTGCCGTGTTTTCTTCGATGACGGCCTGCTGCCAGGCCTGGTCGAAAACCTGGTCTTGTTCGCTCATGGTCAGGTCGCCAGAAACTCTAACCAGGTTCTTCAGGGTTTCAATCACCGCATTACGTGCTTTTTCGTCTTTGATGGCAAAGCGGGGGCGATCGCTGGCGCCGGGGGTGAAGAAATTGATGACGTCTTCCATTTTCGACTGGTACAGGCCGCCGCCATTGAGTTCCTTGTTGTTATACAGAAAGGCCATGGCGCCGAATCTTGCCTCAAAGTTGCCATCAGCGCCAAGTTCACCGAGACCGATCAACGACTTGCGGTTGTCAGGGTCGAAGGGGCAGAGCAGTGTTTTGATTTCGGCTTCTATGTCAGTGGTCGAGGGGTTCATGGCCATTGCCAGAGAATAAAGAAAGAATGGCTTGATTTCATTGCGGGCGAAGAGCGTTGGGCGCGAGACATCGATGAGCACGCGACCTTCAGACATTATCAAGGCTCCGACCTTGTGGTTTCCCTTGCCGTTGACTATCGAAAACTTGTAGTTCGTTAAAGAATCATCTTTATAAACCTGCACGGTGCGGGGGTTCTGGTTAAAATCACCGCCGATTACGATGTCTTTTGTGCTGTAAATGGTGACAGTGCGGTCAGGGCAGCCCCAGATGCGCAGTGGCACCTCGGCATAAATGAGAATTTTGTCGCCTTTAAGCTTGCGGATAATTTCGGGTTCATCAGAAGTCAGGTTGTAATCGGTTTCGTCGACTTCTTCTTCGTTTTCATCGCCACCGTTGCCGGAGTCAGTATCGGCAGAGCCACTGGCTGTATCAGCAGAACCGCTGGCAGTAACGGCCTTGGTCACCTTGAAATCGCCAAAGTCGAGATCGACATACTGGCTCTTCGTATCGTAAGGGTTTTTGTAATTGCCGGCTGGCAAGGTCTTCTCATCGATTACCAGGCCGTAAGATTTTCGATAGCGCTCGGCCGTAGCCTTTATACGCTCGCGGGGCAGTCTTGCGAGTTTGATCGGATGTGCGCCATGGGCACCGTCGAGCAGGAACCCGTCGTGGGTTTCGAATTTATTGACCTGAATTGAATCGTTGGTTGAATTCAGCTTCATGTCTGAGTTGTCGGCAAAGCTCAGGCGCGTATCTTTTAAGGCCCTGATCAGGCCCGGGGTTTCGATCTTTTCCATGTCAAGGAGTTCTGAGCCTCGGCAGGCACCACCTGCGGTGTTGAAGGTGATCCAGTGGTAGCCGTACAATCGACCGGTGCGCAACTGGTTTTCGCGGCCGGGGTAAGGGCCGAGACTGCCGAGGTCAAGAAATTCGCCGTCAAAAAGAAGGCTTTCGGTGGCAGGGTAGCGTCTTTCGATCAGGGCGGTGATTTTGCGGCAGGTTTGTTCTTTGATGCCCCAGCCGGCGCCGACCTTGACGACGATTTCGGCCCGGGTGTACATTTCGGCTTCTTTGAGGGTCTCAGTCTTTGAATTTTCACGGGCACCCCAGACGTTGGCAAATCTGGCCTTGAATTCACCCGCCGGGGAAGAACCACTGTAAATGCCGGCATTTACACCATCGAGACCGATTCCATCGATTTTGCCGATCAATGATTCACGTTTTTTGATTGGGCCGGTCCAGTAGTATTTTTCTTTGTCGCGAAAATAACGATGGGTATTGAAAGCGCGATTAGCATTCAACTCGGCGATGATGCAGTTCAGAGCTGCTTCACCCAGGTTTGAAGCAACAAAGCGGCGCACATCTTTTGACTGCAGTTGCTGATGCCCAGACTTGAACTGGAAAAAAATACCGAAAAATATGAGCAGCAACCCGGCAAACCCCAGAACAATGAGGTAGCCCGAACCACGCCTGCCGTTAAGCTTATTAATACTCATGGGTTCTTAAAAATCTCTTTTCCGCGCTTGTAAAAGCTGGTATTCATGGCGATGCTGTAAACCTGCCCGGTCTCGGTCTCTTTGCGGGTTCTTTCGAGGATCATCCGGACGTGCACAAGGTTATTGCCGGTGCCGGACTGGCTCAGGGGTTGCGCCAGCAGCAGACTGTCGCCTGAAGAACTTATATTGGCCGGTTTGAACGGCTTGCGCACCGTTCGATAAATAACCATATCGCGAATATTCTCGACGAGCACCTGACGTTGGGTGCTCTGCTGGCCGGGCTTCTCTTCGATGGTAGCGGTGCGAATCAGGCGATAGCGAGGCACGGTCTGCGATTCAGGATTAGGGATTTTTTCGAGTTCATAAATCACCTGGCGGCGCACCGCCACCTGACCGCCTAGTTGGCTGTTAAAAGCGATCTGCGGGTCGAGTTCTGAGCTTTGCAGGTGCAGAATAACCCCGGGAATCGTGGCCATTGAGGCTACCCGGTCGCTGAAAATCGGGATCGGTTTGAGAATGGTGGTGGATTCGCGAATATCATCACCCATAAAGGTGACAACCTTACGAAAGCCTTCGTTGACGTGCAGAAACTCGATTGATCTGGTGACCATTTCGGTCTGGGAAAAGAACACCCGGTAGGCGAACATAAGAATGAGGGTCGAGATAGCAACCGCCACCAGGGCTTCAACAAGGGTGAAGCCGGCTGCTTTTCGGCGAACTGGTGCTTTTGAATTATGGCAGATGATTTTCATGGCTAATTCATATTGGCAATCGTCGAAGTGATGATAAATGGCTCTGGTTTCCCGCCGTCGAGGGGTTTCCAGTTGACGGTTACCTTGATAAGCTTCAGACCAATCGGGCGGTTCTTGTCTTCGGCAGCCATGATGTCGGTAATCTCAACCTCACGGCGGTATTTGATTCCGCCTGATTCATAATCAGGCGACAACTGGTCGGCGGGGTTCGCAGCCGTATTCAAGTCGGTCTCAACGCTATTTTTGCCGGCATCGGCGTCGTCTAGAAGTGTAAATGGTGCAGAGCGTGCAATTTCGATGGCCTGCTGGCCCAGGGCAACGGCAACGCTGTAATCGCGCAGTTTCTTTGACTGGTTCATACCACTTGAAAAGATAATAGTCAGGGTGAAAAGAATCGCGAGCAGCAGAATGGTGATCAGCAGTTCGGGCATGGTGTAACCACCTGGCGTCGCCGGGCGGTTTCCAGAATATGAAGGTCTGTGGCTGTCGGGCACTGTTTTGATTGCCGTAATTTTTACATCCTGAAATATTAACAAAACTTTTGAGATTCTCTATTTAATAAGTTATCATTAAAGAAGTATCTGCGTAAACAGGCAAGGAGTATTGAGATGAAATTTTTCGCAAGATCCGGCTTTGCAAAGTTTGGTATGGCGATGGCATTCATGGGTTGCAGTGCGGCTTTTGCTGCCGACTGGGTTCAGACTCTGCCAACTGCCGAGGGCTATGCCCTGATAAAAAAGTCGGGTTCCGGCACCGAGAAATACACGCAGCTTGGCGAAACCATCATTATCCGGGGCGGTGAAATTTTTAACGATGCAGCCAGCAAAGCGCCGCAGGGCACTTCAACTCCGGTGCGGCCCGGCGAAAAGCTTTATATGGTAACCACCAAAGACCCGGCCATTTTATCGGCGACTTTTCCGGGTGCCAGGGTAGTTTTCAAGGGTCATGGCTTTATCGTTCTGCTTGCCGGCGAGACGGCAGGCATGAATATCATGGCCAAGTCTTCTGATTTTACGCGGGTCGACCTTCTGCCCGAAAACCAGGTAGTGCTGACCACCCCCGAAATGGGCGACAAATCGACTTTTAAGACCAACGATGCAATTGCCGACTTCATCGACAAGCTTGATATGCCGGCTTTTATGAACGATCTTAACGGTCTGGTCAATTTTAAGACCAGATATACCTATGTTGAACCGGCCCAGCAGTCGGTCAACTACTGCCAGAAGATTCTAGAAGACCTCGGCTGCAAGGTTTGGCAGGCCCAGTTCAATTTGGGCGGCAGTATGGCCAACAATCTGATTGCCGAGATCAAAGGCAGCGACGAAGCCAGATACGGCCAGGTCATCATGTGCGGCCACCTCGACAGCACTTCGCGTCAGCCGAGCAACAACGCGCCGGGCGCTGACGATAACGGCAGTGGTGCCGCGGGTGCCATTTCCATGGCCAGACTGATTAAAGACACTGGTGTCAAGCCCGCTGCTACTATCAGATTCGTTTTATTCATGGGCGAAGAGCAGGGCCTGTATGGCTCAAAGGCTTACGTTAAGAGCCTGAGCACCGAAGAGAAATCAGCAATCCGGGCGGTTTTTAACCTTGACATGATAGCTTTTGATGCAGTAGCACCGCTTTCGGTGATGATTGAAACGAGTTCGCAATACAAGCCGCTGGTAGGCAAGCTCACCGAGTTGGCGAAAAACTACGCCAATTTCAGCATCACTACCAGTTACAGCCCGCATGGCTCAGACCACGCGCCCTTTCTGACCCAGAAGATTCCGGCCGTGCTGACTATTCAATCAGAATTCGACAGCAACCCGAATTATCATCAGGTCACCGACACGATGGCCATCGTCAACGAAAACCTTTGCCGCAACATTCTCAGAATGAATGCTGCCGCCATGTATGTCTATGGCATCACCCCGGAAGGAACCCGCTGAGCGCAAAACCAATGCACAAGCCGCAGCATGAATCGATGATAGACCGTTCAGATGCCACAACCAGTGTCAACGATCTGAAAGAACTGGTTAATGATTTCGTCTCAGAACGAAAATGGGAACCCTACCACACCCCGCGCAATCTGGCAGTTTCGGTGACCCTTGAGGCCGCCGAGCTGCTTGAGCATTTTCAATGGGCGCCGCCGGGTGACGAAGCTATCGACGCAGAGAAGTTGCATGAGATTTCTGAAGAGCTCTCTGATGTCATGGCTTATCTGATCAGCCTGGCCAATGTTCTGAAGATCGACATTGCTTCTTCGATGCGGGCGAAGATGCAGAAAAACCGCAAGAAGTACCCGACAGACGCGAATCTCGGCACCTGGAAAAAAGTCAAGGCATAAACCCTTCTATGAAAGAATTCGTCTGGGCATGGATATTCTGGGCATCGGTGGTCTTTTGCGGCCTGCTGGCGTTCAGTATGGGCATTGCCTACCTTCTTTATTCGACCTCACCGCAGAATATCTACACCCCGGTGTTTGCCTTTGGCTTCGGCAGCGCCCTCGGCTTTTTTGGCCTGGGTGCGCTGCTGGTTTTTGTTTTTGACCGGTTTTCGACGAAGAACCCGATTTTTAAAGAGGTTGAGAACGAGTTTTTCAATAAGGTCATTAAAGAAATGCCGTTTTTCTTTTTTGCCATGCTCTATTTCTTTGCCATGGCTATCTATATGGGTCTGTTTCTTCTGGTCATGACCTTCATCAGAAACAGTTTCGCATGAAAATGCCTGCCTTTATAACCAGAGCAGCAAGCTTTTTCAAGCGCTTTGACATCTACCAGATTCTTGCGGTTCCGGTGCTGCTGGCGATTGTTCTCTTTTCTATCGATTTTGATTCAGCAAGCCTGAAAATCGGCGTGATACTGCCAGTCAGCGGCGCCTATTCGCAACGCGCCCAGAACCATTTGAACGGTTTAACTCTGGCGGCAAGGCATATAAATGAACTCGGCGGCATCAACGGTCACCAGATCAGCCTGGAGTTGCGTGACACCAGGGGTCAGGCCGAGCAAACCGCAGAAGTTACGCGTGACCTGATTTACGATCTTTCAGTAACAGCATTGATTGGTGGTTTCAGCCCGGCAAACACGCGAATAATTCAAGAAATGGCTGAAAAAGCTCAAATACCCTTCATAACGGCTATCTGCACGCACTTTGAGGTTACCACCAGCGGCAGTCGCTTCACCTTTCGCAGCGTCACCGATGATCGCCGGCAGTTTGAGGCCCTGGCAGAATATGCTGTTAAGCGCTTCAACAGCCGAAAACCGGCCCTTATCTACGATCTTGAGCTATACAGCCCTGACAGCGCCCAGAAATTCATCGAAATTTGCAGCAGGCTTGGCCAGCAGGTGTGCGCCGCCATATCGTTTCGACGCGGCACCTTGAATTTTCGCAGGCAGATCGAAACCATTATGGCCGCCAACCCTGATTCTCTGACCATACTTGCCCCTGCCGACGATTCGGCCATGATTCTACGTCAATTCAGGGAAGCCCGCTTTTCGCAGCCAATTTTCGGTGGCAACCAGCTGGCCGCCAGTGAATTTATGAACCTTGCCGGTGTCTACTCTGAAGCCATAGTCACTACCCTGCCCTTCAACCCCCGGGCTGGCGGGCAAAGGGCCGATTATTTCCTCAGCGAATACGCCGAAATCTTCGATCAGCCGGCCGATGCCGACGCGGCCATGGGTTATGAAGCCATGATGTTGCTTGCTCTGGCTCTTAAATCAGGCGATACTGACCGTGTGACCGTGCGTAACGCCCTCGCCGCCCTGCATGGCTGGGAAAGCGTCGCCGGTTCTGGCGGCTTTGACGATGATGGCAACCAGGTAAGACCAGCTGAAATAGCAATAATTAAAGATCGACAGAAAATTCCGGTTACGATGGAGGAACTGTTTTGACCAGCGTTCCGGGCAAGAAATCACGCAGTTTCGCCTGGCTGTTCTGGGCTGTTGTTCTGCTGATCGCGGTCATCTTTCTGGCAATTCAGGAATCGGGCCTCCATGAAGAGCAGGCGGCACCAGATGGCGGCGACAATGCCGGGCAGATACCCGAGCAGGCTGAACCGGCTACGGGCATCAGTGAAGCCACCAAACTGATATCAGACAGCAAAGAGAATACCGGCAATCTTGCAGTGCCGTTCAGCCGCATTTTTCGAACACCGGCAGTGAATGATATTCTCATCGACCCGAAAGGCCGGGTCTGGGTTGCCCACGAAGGTGGCGTCAGCTCGATAATCGAAGACCAGGTTCAGCATTACTCGATCAATGAAGGCAGCTTTCCTTATGCTCAGGCCGGCAGTCTCGCTTTTGACGGCAAAACCGTCTGGGTTGGCACCTTCGCCGGTCTTTGCCGCCAGAACGAATCAGGAAGGTTCGTCAGGGCTGATCAATCAGATTCTCTGCCCTCTCAAGTCATCTGGAGCCTGAAGTGGGATGGCGCAACCCTCTGGGCAGGCACCCAGAATGGCACTGCCTTTATGAAGCCTGGCAATCAGTTTCAGACAATTAACGAACACAACACCAACGGTGGTCTGCGCAATAACTGGTGCCAGCACATCGCCCGGTTTTCGACCTGGTTCGTCGCCGCTCATGATCGTGGTTTGAGTATCTGGAACATCAATTTTCCCGCTTCAAATCCCGAGCTGTGGAAAAATGTCGATCATGCCAGATCAGTCATTTCGCGGCCAATCACCGACATGGCCTTTGATGGCAAGCATCTGTGGCTGAGCAGCGCCCGTGGGGTGCTGATGCTTTCGACGCCTGCTGAAAGCTTTTTTAACAATTTTATGCCGAATATGGTCAGTTTTTCACGGATTCACGGCTTGCCCGACAATCGCGTCAACACGATTATCGCGCACCGCGAAGCAATCTGGACCGGCACCGATGAGGGTCTGGCCCGCATCAAGAATGAGCGGATTAATTTGATTACCGCCAGTTCGGGTGAATTCTCACCCCGAATACGCAAACTGGCCGCCAGCGGCGATATCCTCTGGATTGGCACCGACAAGGGATTACAATTCATCAATACAGCGATGGTAGACTGACATGAGCGATCTCAAGAACCAGATCGAAAAACTTAGAACCCAAATCAGGCGGCACGAGCATCTGTATTATGTCGAGGCCGACCCTGAAATATCTGACGGCGAATTTGACCGACTGCTTGAGCAACTGAAGGCGCTCGAAGAAGCCAACCCGGAACTGATCACGCCAGACTCGCCTACTCAGCGGGTCGGCGAGTCTGTCACTTCGTTTTCTTCGGTTAAGCATCGTGTTCCGATGATGAGTATCGAAAATTCATACTCGGCCGGCGACATCAACGACTGGTTGCTGCGCTGTGAGAAACTGCTCGGGCAAAGCCCGTTTCCGGTGGTTGCCGAGCTTAAAATCGATGGTGTCTCAGGAACCTTTAATTATCAGAACGGTTTTTTTAAAATGGGTGCCACTCGTGGAAGCGGCCTTGAAGGCGACCTGGTTACCGGCAATGTCAAAACCATTCGTTCATTGCCGCTGACTGTAGCGAGTCACTTTGACATGGACGTCAGAGGTGAGATTTACACGCCTCGCCCGGTTCTCGAGAAGCTGAATCAGGCAAGAATTGAAGCCGGTGAGGAGCCGTTCAAGAATTGCCGCAATCTGACCTCCGGAACCATAAAATCACTTGACCCCTCAGTTGCGGCCGGGCGCGGCCTGCAGGTCATGGTCTACGGCATCGCGCAGGCCCACGAGCTTGGCTTTAAAAGGCATTCAGAGGTGCTGGCTTTTCTTGAAGAGCAGGGTTTTAAGCTCAATCAGGCCTGGCAGGTCTGCAACAGTCCTGCAGAAATTGCGGGGTTTATCGAGAGTATCGCCCACCGCCGCCACGAATTTTCTTTTGATATCGATGGAGTGGTAATCAAGATCGACAGCCTGGCCCAGCAGCAGGAACTCGGCAACACGGCCAAGGCGCCCCGCTGGGTTATTGCTTACAAATACCCCCAGGAACGGGCTATTTCGCGGTTGCTCTCTGTGGAATGGCAGATCGGCAGATCGCAACTGACGCCGGTTGCCTGCCTTGAACCGGTTGAACTCGGTGGCACGACCGTAGCGCGGGCTTCGCTGCATAACCTTGACCAGATAACCGAAAAAGACATTCGCATCGGTGATCAGGTAGTCGTCGAGAAGGCCGGTTATATTATTCCATATATCGTTGAATCACTGCCTGAAAAGCGCACCGGCGATGAAAAAATGATTGAGCCGCCGTCAGAATGCCCGGTTTGCCGGCAAAAAATAACTATTTTTAAAAGCGCTGACGCCGAAACCGCCACTACGGTGCGCTGTGAGAACCCCGACTGTCGGGGGGTGATAGCCAGACGCGTCATTCATTTTATCACCCAGATGGAAATCGAGAATTTCGGGCCGCAACTGGTTGATCGCCTGCTCGAAGCCGGCATGATCAAAGAAATCGAAGATGTTCTTTCGATGCAGGCTGCTTCTCTGGCCGGTATTGAAAGAATGGGTGAAAAGTCGGCAGTTAAAATTACGGCCAGCATCGCGGCGGCCGCCGGAAAGCCTCTTTTCAGGCTGATTTCTGCTCTTGGCATCAACAACGTTGGCATCGTGGTCAGTGAAAAAATTGCCGAGCATTGCAATCAGTCTCTTGAGGCCTTTCTTGGTGCTGATATTGCCACGCTGGTCAAAATTGAAGGCATCAAGGAACGGGTAGCGCAGAGTATCAGAGATTATCTTGAGAACCCTCGTAACCACCAGTTCATTGCGGCGCTCAAAGTCTGGTGGCATGGCCCTTCTGCCGCAGAAATCGCCAGTCAGAGAGCTGGCAGTCAGCTGAACGGCAAGTCTTTTGTCGTCACCGGTGAAGCAGTGGTGCCGCGCCGCGAACTTGAAGAATTGATCAAGGCGCACGGCGGCCAGGTCAAATCGTCGGTTTCAGCAAAAACTGATTATCTGCTCATCGGCTCACTTGAAGGCGAAGACTATGTTTCGACCAAAAAGAGCAAAGCCACGCAGCACAGGGTTCCGATTATCAACGAACAGAATCTTTTTGTAATGCTTGGAAAAGACATTGAAAACACCAAGAGGTAACATCAGCGAAGTTTTCGCTTCAATTCAGGGTGAAGGGTTGCTGGTCGGCACCATGCAGCTTTTTGTCAGGCTTGCAGCACCCGGGCAATCAGCTGATGATGATACTTTTGTGCTGAGAACCCTGCCGGGCGCGAGAAACCACTATGCCCGCAACCCGGTATCACCTTCGCGACTCTTTCAATTACTTGCCGATACCTACCCGCTCGAAGAGTTTTTCAGCGTGGCTTTTATCGGTGACGACCCTCTGCACCAGCCTGATTTTCTGGCAGACATGCTGCAGATATTGCGAAACCACAATATTGCCACGTTCATGCAGACCGCTGGCACGCCGGTTAAAGAATACCTGCGCCTGGCCCCGCTGGTTAACCGCTGGTGCATCGATCTCACCTGTGGTTCAGGCCTGAGTCAGCTGCGCAGCAGTCGGGCGCTGGCAAAAATAATCGGGCACGCAGACCCTTGCAGCACTTATTTCCGGCTGGCCATTGATGTTGACGACGCCCCCGCCAGGCTGCTCAAAATGATCGGGGAACTCGAGCCAGGGAAGTTCACTCTGGTTTTGCAGCCATGCGCGCTTTTTCCAGCACACATCAGCGACTGGGACACAGGAACAATTACCAGCTGGATTCAGCTTTTCCGGCCCCACTTTTTTGAGGTCAGATGGATACCTCAAGTGCATAAACTGTTGCGAATTCTCTAGTTTTAAGTTATGGTAATAACAATTTATCAGTTAAACCTACCCAAGAAACGACGGTGGAATTTATGGCTCTGAACGATAAACTTTTTGTGGCGAAAGACATAACCTGCCCTGTTTGCAACAAAGAATTCAAACGTTACCTGCTAAAAAAGAAACAGTTCAGTCTAGACAAACGCGATATAGATTATCGCCCGGTCTACCTCGGCACTATCAACCCACGTTATTTTAATGTCTGCGTCTGCCCCCACTGCCTTTATGCCGCCGAAGATAAATTTTTCTGCCCGCTGATGAACCAGGAAGACGCTCGACGCAAGGCTTTTCTTGACAACCACAAATCCCAATGGGAAGCCGCCAACCGGGTTAAAGCCGCATCTTCCGGGCAGCAGATCTGGAAAGACCTCGAAGCTGAGAAGCTGCGTGAACTGACTCCGACCAATATTGCCATTCTCAGGCAGATCAAGCCGCTGCTCGAAAGAGTCGCCGGCAGCCTGCTGGCCAAGGGCAAGCCTTTTAACGAACTGCAAAGAGATGGCGATCTCGAAGCCGCCATTCGTTCGTGGGAACTGGCAGCCATCTGTTGCAAGGCCCGCAAGGCCAATCATCGCCTGTTGGGCTATACTTACCTCAATGGTGCCTGGACAGCCCGCGATGCCGCGGAAAGTACCCCTGATCCGGCGCTGCAAAAGCATTACCGCGATTTTGAACAGGCGTATCTCAAAGAGGCAATCAGTTTTCTGACCATCACCAATGCTGCCAGCGGTGTTGACGATGCCTTTATGCCTGATGGCAGCAGAATACCCAAAGAAAACATTCCGCAGTCGCGGGTATTCGAAATTATGTATATTCTGGCCGGTGCCAATCGTCTGATGGGCGATATTGAGCACAGCAACAAATTTCTTGAACAGATTATTTACGGCAGTCAAAGCGCCCAGGGCATTATTCTCTGGTTTGTCAATCAGGCCCGTGAAATGCGCCACGAAACGAATACCGTTCCCAATTTGCCAATCCCGCAGGATGAACCCGATGGTGACAGCCCCGATGAAGATCTTGAATAGTCGCCCACGCGGCTACATAGCCCTGATACTGATTTTGCTGATTCTGGTCGGCCTTGTTGCCGCCGGGGGGTTTATTTTTCACGGCAATCGCCAGCAGAAAAAGCAGACGCAGTTGATGGCCACTGGCTTTCTTGACTTCAACAAAGGTAATCTTGAAGAAGCCTACAAAAATTTTGCGGCGGCCCGCGAAACCTTTTCGCCAAGCATTGATTTTTATCGCAAGGTTGCCTCGGGCACCTTTTATACCCCTGACGAAGTCAATGAAGTCATCATCGGTCTCTGCCTGTCGATAGCTCACGAAAACTTTTTTGAGCTTAAGGCAGACACGGTCTGGGTTAAAAAGGCCGAAGAGGCGGTTAAGTTGCTGTCTGACGCCGCCCGCCGCCAGGAAAACAACCAGAATATCAGCACCGCCGGCGAAATAGTCAAGTTACTGCAACTTTACCAGGCCGGCGACTATGAAAAAGCGATGAAAGACCTTCTTGAAGTCGAAAAGAAAGCCTCAGAAACCGACCAGGATTTCTTTGTTTTCGAAATCAGATTTCTGATTGCCTGCGGCAAAGCGCTCCAGGAACCAGCTATCATCAATCAGGCGCGTGAGCTGCTCTTTTTTGCCACAACCGATGCCGGCATCGAAAACGAAAAAACCAGGCAGCTCTGGGGTCTGCTCACCCGTTGACCGCGCGGTATAACCCACACAGCATCGAGAAACAGGCCAGGCAATGGCCTGTTTTGTTATCTTGTTCTTCACTCGATAACGATATCAGAAACAGGTTCGCGCAGTTATGGCAGGAACAGACGCCCGGCTTTATCTCGCCATTTGCCTGTGAGATGCCTTTCACCGAAGACCTGCAACGCGAATATGGCACTGATGCCTGCCGAATCGCCTGCCTCAGTCAGAGCGGCCTGCCACGCCAGCAAGAACTCGAACCCGCATTTAAATGGCTCGCCAGGCTATATCAGCAACTGAACCGCCCGGTAAGTGCTTTCGCGGCCGCCCCATGGCTCGAAGCCGCCTACCGGGCCGGCGACCACGTCAGGCACCGCGAGAACGCCATGGCTGCCCTGACCGAACTCAAGCACGCCGTCAGGCTTGCCCCACCGGGCATCAACCTTGCCGATCACGAAAACGCGCTGGTTGCCGCCTGCCTTTACCCATTCGCGCCCTTGCTGGCGGCACATATCGCCCGGGCGGCCAATTTTGCATGGCAGAATCTCGCCCTGGTTTCTGAAAGCTTTGCCAACCTGGTCTGCGTAAGGTATGCCCTCGAAAACGGGGGCTGGCAACAGAAAGTTTTTAACCGGCAGCAGTTTGCCGCAGACCCACTTCGCGAACTGAAAAGCCTGAAACAGGTTAGAAAAGCCATCGGCGCGAGGCCGGCCAGCATTTCCCAGACAGAATGGGGGTTAAAAATTTGTTTCCTCTGAACCCCATTGAAATCTGGAGCTTTCGCGCTCTCTGCATGGTGCCACTGTTGCTCGGCCTTGGTTTCATGCTGACCGGCTCAGACACGGTTTCATTACAGAAGTTCATCGCAGCGGGTTCGCACCAACTCAGCGTTGACCTGAACAACAGAATCCCGGTATCCGTCGAAATTCGCCAGTCAGGCGTCGCGGCACCCGACCACGTGATTATCAACGAAGCCACTTTTGAAGATCTGCGCGGCTTGCCGGGCATCGGCTCAAAAACAGCATCCCTGATCATTGAAGAACGGAAAGCCGGCAAGTTTTTTGACTGGCGCGACTTCGACGACCGGGTTAAAAGCATCGGGCCGGCTAAAATCAAAAATCTCAAAGAAGCAGGCGTAAAACTGAATAGTAATGACTAAACACGCAGGCAACCGCATCACAATCGCCTCACCAGACATGCTGGTGCTCTTTGTGGCACTGTTTGTGGTCGGGCTGTTGCTCGCAGCGGCGCTGCCAGCCGGAATGCACTCTGCCCTGCTGGTTGCCGCTGTCGTCAGCCTGCTGCTGACTTTTCCCCGGGCGCTTCAGCCATGGCAATTCATTTTTCTGGCGCTGGCGGCTCTATCTTCAGCGGCTTTTTATGGCAATCTGCTGATGGTACCGCCCGCGGATTACTCTCATTTTCTGGCTCTCGATGGATCACAAGGCACCCTGACAGGCAGATTCAAGGGAGAACTCAGCTTGAGTCGTGCCGGAAACGTCAGATTCAAGATGAGCGATACTTTATACAGTGCAAACGACCAGAAGATTGCGGTGCCCGGGTTCGTTGACTGCAGCATTAAAGCCCCCGAAACCATGCCTGAACCCGAGCAGAGTTACTCGTTGACCGGCCATTTTTCAGTGGGTTCACCCGGTGTTCCGCCGGTTTTTCATGGTAAAACCCTTGAAAATATAACGGGAAACCTTTCAGTATCGAATCTGACCGGCAAGATTCAACGAAAATTGCGCGACAGCTTGCACAGCGTATTGCCGGCACGGCATGCCGGCATAGTTATCGGGCTGATACTCGGCGACACCAGCCAGATCAGCCTGGAAGACCGCGTACTTTTCAGGGAAACCGGTGTGAGCCATATTCTGGCAGTCTCAGGGCAGCACATAATGGTTTTGATAATCTTTCTTGCGGCAATTCTTCACTGGTTCAGGGTGCCACCACTGTCGCGCAGCGTCATGATCGCAGTTTTTCTGCTGATCTACTCAATGACAACGGTTGGCAGCCCATCAGTCTGGCGAGCTTTCATAATGTATATCTGCGTGGTAGCGGTTCTGCATCTCGAGGCCAGCCCATCGCCGACCCGACCGGTGGCAATCGCCGCTTTCCTGTTGCTGCTGGCTAACCCGCAGCTGGTAGGCAACGCGGCGTTTCAGCTCAGTTTCACGGCCGTGATCAGCATAATTTTTCTCAGGGTGCCGATCGAAGAAACCCTGAAACGATGGTTTTTTCCGGCGCCCCTGGCCAGGTATTTTGCCGTCTCGATGGCCGCAGGCTTTGGAACCATGCCCTTAACAGCAATGCTGTTCGGCACGGTTTCGACGGCTGCCCTGCTGGTCAACCCGCTGATCATCTGGTCATTCAGTTATATTCTGCCGGTGGCGTTTATAACTGCGTTGCTGGCAATATTCTGGCCATCGGCTTCGATCATTATCGCCCCAGGGCTTTCGCTGGTTCTCGATGGCATGCTTGGCCTGATGAGCAGATTCCAGGCTATTCCCGGCCAGTTCTTTTATGTCGGCAACCTGCCCGGAGTTCTGATCGCCGTATTATATGCGGGTATGCTCCTGCTGGCAGCCCGCAGCAACCAGAAACGCTTCGCCGCCGCCCTCATAAAAAGTGAAACCAAAAAAACAGCCCCTGAAAAAGCCCCCGGGATCGAAGCCCCACCGGTCGCACAACTTCAGAATATCTCGAAAACCATTGCCAGCGATAAACCACCCGCCCCCGCAGCGGCCCCCAAGGCTGCAAATCCGTTCAGACATGCACCGACCCTTGCCGCCATGGACGAAATGCTTTGCGAATTCAGGCGCAAGCCGCTCAAAAACTTAAAATCCGTTGAAAATGCCCTGATACCCTTGCATCTGCTCAGCATCGACAGCCAGAACCTATACCATCAGATCATCGACCTTGACCGTCAGACCTTCAACAGCGAGCCAGAGAGGCTTCTGCAATCTCACATCCTTCTGATGGCACTGACCGGCAATGAAATTCTCAATCGCATCAGCGCCCACCTCAACCCGCCCCCCCAGCCCGGAGAAATTCGCATCGGCCAACCGGTCAAAGACAGAAACCTGGCTACCGCGATCCTCGCCGAACTGGTTCTGCATTCTGCCATACTGAGCAGATCGCGGTCAGAGAATTTTATGATGCTGATTTCGCGGGGGCAGACCGTCTTTTATCGCGCCCGCCGTCAGCTTGAGCGAATTCTGGCTGGCGAAAACTTTTCTGAATCAATCGAACAGCATTTCACGCTGCGGCAAGATATGCTGGCATGGTGCCGTGAATTCATAGACTTCGACAACCAGAGCCGTCAGGCACAAAATTCCAGAATAAGGCCAGAACAATAAACCATGAAAAGATTCCTGATCCTGATTCTTCCAACGATTCTCTACCTGGCAATGGGGCAGATCAACCAGCCGCACCAACATTTTTTTGCGGGTCTGTTCGTCGCCATTATAGCGATTCACTACCTCGCTTCACGGCAAACCGCCAAAACATTCAGCAGTGGCCACGCCCTGAACTGGAAAGACGGCATGCTGCTGCTGGCGGTTTTTGTGATCCTCGGCAGCGCTTTTCCGCTTGGTGGCTACCTCGCTGAACCTCTGGTCATGGAACACGCGAAAGAAAATGCCCAGGCAATCGTAGTGCTGGCTTCGGGGGCCATGAAAAATGGCGAACCAGGCTACAGCGGTTTTCAAAGAGTGACGCATGGCCTGAGCCTGTTGCAGGAAGGTCGGGCACCATTGCTGCTCATCAGCACCGGGTATTCAAGAATCGACGGGCACGCTGAGGCTGCCTGGGTGGCAAGTTTTACCAGCATGTTTGCGGTTGATCAGGCCAGCATAAGCATTCTGATCAGCAAGGACATAGTAACTACCGCTACCGAAGCTGAATACATTCAAAAAATCCTTCAACCCGCGGGCATTAACCGAATTCTTCTCGTAACCAGCAATGCCCACATCTACCGGTCGGTGCTGACCTTTGCCCGTCGGGGTTTTGAGGTTCTGCCCGCGCCAACCCACACAGCTTCGGGCGTGTATTACGCGTCAGAGCATTATCTGACCTCAATAAACGCAGCTCTGCACGAGTGGATAGGCCTGGTTTATTACTCTTTGCTCGGCCGAATCTAGGTTCTGGCAATTATAAAAAAAAAATAAACTATTTTTTCCCTTTTTCCTTTTTAGATTGATTTATCAGTGAGACCTGTTTGCGATAAAAAAATCTGGAGGAAATAAAATGGTAGGAATCAATCGTGTGCTTCTGGCAGGAAATTTGGCCCGTGACCCGCAGATCAAAGAAACAGGCAATGGCAACCGCGTCGCAACCTTTTCGGTGGCGGTCAACAAGCGCTGGCGCAACAGTGCGGGCGAACTCAAGACTGATACGACCTTTTTCCGCATCGTCGTCTGGAACAACACCGCCGACATCTGCAACCGCTATTTAAAAAAGGGCCGCCCGGTGCTCGTAGAAGGCCGCCTCGAAACCAGAAGTTATCAGAACAGCGAAGGCAAAACCCAGTATATGACCCAGGTAGTCGGCGACCAGGTAACCTTTCTCGGCAAACCGGCCGGCGATGAAGACCACGCCCAGGATGAGCCTTCGATAATCTGAGCATTGACCAACCAGCCGGGAGACGGCTTCTGCCGCTCCCGGCCCGCCCGATGAATAGCCCAAAAGCCGTTTATCAGGTTGAACCAGCAGTCTTCATTGCCGTCATCGTAGCTGTTGTCGGCACATGTTGTTTCGGCGTTCGAGGCATGCAGGTTTGTTATCAGGTGCCGGTCAACATTTTAGGGAATACCCTGCTTCAGGGTTTTGGCTTTTTTTTTGCTGTTTTTGCTGAGTATTTCCATTTGTTTGAAAGCTTCCTGATATTGCGGGTTGTCAGGCTCAAGCGAGATGGCCATGCGACAACTCTCGCGGGCCGCCTGATAATTCTTTTTTTCGAGGTCGCTTTTTGCCATCATGAAGAAGGCCTTGGCCGCCCGCTGCTGTTTAGAATCTTTCTGTGTCGCCGCTGCTTTGCCAGAATTATTGCCGCCCGCTTTAAAGAACGCTGAATTCCTGTCGCCGGAAAGATATTGGGAAACCAGAAATCCGGCGAGAAAAACCGTTGCGATCGCTATGCCAAAAACCGAAGCCGACGAGAGCGATAGCGACCTGAATAAGGCGGTGCCTGTCGAAACCTGCTCTTCTTCGTGGTTGATAAGGCGAATCTGCGTGCTGCCAGAAGCTTTTTCTGGTTTTGGCAGAGGCTGTAGCCGTGACTGTGAATGTGACTGTGACTGTGAATGTGACTGTGTCCCTGGTTTTGCTTTTGCTGCAGTATCGTTTGTTATTGGCACAACTTTCGCGATCTGCGGCTGGGGTTGCAAAGTGGGGGCTGAGGTTGGCTGATGGTCGTCAGGTGGGGGCTGCAAGTCATCGTCAGACTTGCCGGTGGCTACGAAAAGTTCGGCGCTGAGTTCCATTTCGATAAGCTGAACCAGCTGCCGGTATTTTTTCCTTTCCGGGTCATTTTCAGGCTCTTCGTCGTTGATAAAAAGTTGATAGCCGAGCGCTTCAACAATTTCTTCAGCGAGCTGCGTCAATTTTTCCGGATCTGGCGATGCCATCTGGGGAACCCTCTCAATAGATATTTTATTCGCGTACACAATTATACATTGCTTCGTTCTATACAGGCAATCACCATGGAAGCGAAAATATACCACTTGTTGATTTTTTTTCGATAGATATAAGGGCGTCGTATTGCGTGTGGACGACACAATGAAGCGCCAGAGGTGACACGAACGTATGCCAATTTCAGGCGAATCGCAATTATAATCAGCGATATGGGGTCAGTGTCCAGGTGTGATTCCTGTTGCGCACTGGTTATACAGGTGTTATATATATTTGTAGAGAGATACCCCGATGTCTTTTTGTGGCGGTAAATATTGAGGAGCTTTTATGGAAAGTGAAAAGAACGGATCTTTGTGTGTGCATGTCGATAACGGCGATTACCCAGGTTTCAGCTTCACAAAGTTCCGACACTTTCGTCAGACCGGTAAAAAAGTAAAAGTGCACCGTAGATTTTACCTGACCGCTTTTGGCTTTATTCTGCTGCTACTCTGGGGAATCAGCCCGCTATTCGCCGCCTCTTTTAAAATAAAGACCAATGGTGATTTTACTGCGGCCGGTACGACGTTGAGCGATGTACTTGCCGCCGATACCGATGGTGCTGCCGCTGACTTTTTGCGCCTGCGTAATACCAATCCCGGCGAAGACGGCTCTCCGGGTGCTAAGTTCGGAGGCCGTGGCGTCTGGGCTAAAAAGCGAGAGATCGCAGTGACTATCCCCAACGATTTTAGTCACACTGGCGCCAATATTGGAAAAATCAGACGTTATGGCGAAAAATGCACCTTCGTGATAGATGTTATAGGCAACGCCAAACATGATTGGTCAGATTTGCGCCTGACAAACGCGAATGGGGTGCAGATCCCTTTTCGTCTTCTTGATTACGAAAGGCCGATAGATAACCAGAATACACCGGTTCGCCTGTTATTTGAGGCTGACGCCAACCCGGCACCCGCCTCAGACAATAGCTACTGGCTTTATTACGCCAATCCCGATGCAACCAGCATCGAAGACCTGGGTTTAAGTCAATTTTATATTCTGAACCACGATTTTGAAGATGGTCTCAACAACTGGACCCTTTCGCCAAATGGCACGGGTACAGGCATCACTTCGGCTGATGGATTCACTGGTCTGGTGGCGAACCCGCACGGAACATATCCTACTCTGGCTCTCGAAACCGGGATCTCTGTAATTCCACCCGGCTATTCGGGCTTTAAAAGTAATGCCTGTTTATCAATGGGTTTTCCCGAAAATGTGCCTAACAATGACTATGTGGCAGGTTCCTGGCGGGCATATCAGCAGAGTATTACCGTACCTTCGACCGGCACACAGGTTTTGACGGCGTTGCGGCGTTTCAACTCGGCTTCGTTTAACACCGGCTGGTCGACCCTGATGTTTATCAAGGCCGGAACTGCCGGTCGTGACCGGCGCTATTATGTTGCTGCCGGCATGTCTGACTGGATGGAATCAACAGTCGACTTCACCACCAATGTTGCCAGCAGAATTGCAATTGTCGGTCTGGGCATGCATACACTTTCTGTCGCAGGTCAACCCACGATTCGCGAACGCCGCAGCCAGGTCGACTGGGTCGAAATAAAGCCGAAATACCCACTGTCTCTGGCATTGAGCGGGGAAATGGCGGCTGGTTATACGACTGCCGGCAGTTATATTTCAAAGATTTTCGACACCGGGGTAGCCAACCCGGTTTATGATTCATTGGCCTGGTCAGCCAACACAACCGCACCCGGAACCTCGGTTTCCTTTCAGGTGCGCACCGCAGCAACCGCTGCCGGCATCAGTTCTGCTGTCTGGAGTGCTCCGATCACCATAAATGGCAGCAGTATCACTAATACCGGTCGCTACATTCAGGTGCAGGCAAATCTAAACACTGCTGACACGGCGGTTTCGCCGATCCTCAGCGAAATCGAGATTTTTTATACCATGCCGGTAGCCAGCTTTAAAGTAGTGGCGCCAGCGACGGTTGCTGCCGGCGAATACTTCGACTTCAGCGTGACGGCAGTTGACGGCAGTAATGCCACCGTCACTTCTTTTGTCGGGCTGGTTAATCTGTCGGCGACCTCGGGCACGGTTGAATTTCCCAGAGGCAGCCATAATTTTACTTTGTTCGATCAGGGCACTGCGGTTTTTCAGGCTCGCAACCCGATAGCACAGACATTTAAAATAGTAGCCACATCAGGTGTCATAGCCTCCGATTCCGACTCAATACAAAGCACCCCGCTCGAAACCGCAACTCTGGCTTTGCAGGGCTTTCCGGCAACAGTGACTGCCGGTGCTCTTTTTTCGGGGCAGATAATTGCCAGAGACCGCTATGGCAATACAGCCACCGGTAATAACGGACAAATGCTGATTAACACAACAGACCCGGCGCCCGGCTCTTTTCCAGTGTCTGTTGCAATGGCAAACGGCATTGCAAATCTAAACAATTGCGCTTTTTATACGACCCCGAAACAAACTCTCCGGGTAAAAGGTGCAGCCAGTGGCATTAC
Organism: Candidatus Rifleibacterium sp.; assembly: GCA_035352635.1. Taxonomy (GTDB): domain Bacteria; phylum Muiribacteriota; class Ozemobacteria; order Ozemobacterales; family Ozemobacteraceae; genus Rifleibacterium. Next base: position 39,418 of record DAOPYA010000009.1, on the reverse strand, counting down.
CGTCAGCACCGACATCAACGTCAATGTTGGTGCTGCCGCCAGACTGCGGTTAAGTGCTGATCCTGACCAGTATCAGAACGTTCCTTTCATCATGAAAGTAGCGGCGGTCGACAGCTATGGCAATCTTAATACCACTGTTAACACTAATTTCACTGTTAATTCTTCGTTGAGCACTGTCAGTATACCGAATGGCAATATCGTTGCCGGGGAATGTCAGCACAGTATGGCGCTTGACACGACGGGAAACCAGACAGTAACAGCTAATACCCCAACGGCTCTGTCAGGTGATCTGGGCATCAGCGTTCATGCAGAAGCTCCGGCCGAACTTGAGCGCTTTATGATCGATGCCGGCTATGATCAGCTGGCAGGGGTGCCCTTTACGCTGACTATCGAGGCTCGCGATGACAACGAAGAAGTTTTAACTTCTTATGACGGTGCCTGCCGCATTATACCCAGTGTTGGTCTGAGTGAGCCTCCGATGACAACCGGCTATAAATTTTTAGATGGTTTTCTGGCCATTCCGATTGTGCTGACAGCTGCCGACAGCAACATGATTCTGCGGGTAGAAGATATTAACGACAACTCCAAACTTGGGCTGCTGGTGCTTAATGTCAGGCCCTCAAGTCTTGGGGGTTTTGAAGTCGATACTCCGCCGGCAGCCGATGCCGGTGCTACCTTTACTTTCACAATCAGGGCCCGCGACAAGCAGGGCAATCTGCTGACCAACTACACTGGCACTACCATAATTTCACATACGGCTACTGGCGGTAATGTTAAAATTCCGGCTATTTATACCTTTACTGCGGGCGATGCCGGCGAAAAAACTTTTTCGGGTGTCAATGGCGCCAACTTTACCAAGGCTGAGCAGATTAAAATTCAGGTTGAAGACTCAGCCAGAACCGGTATCTCAGATTTTGTCAATATTCTGCCGGCTGCGAACGACCCGGTGATAGAAGTGCGTCCCGATGTTTTGTCGGTAGATCTGGGCACTTCACTCTCATTTAATCTTTATCTCAAAGATCGCTTTGACAACGCTCTCAACGGTTATACCGGCACAATAAACTTCAGTTACTCTGACCCGACGGTGACAGGCCCGGCCAATTACAGTTTTCAGGATTTTGAAAACGGTTTTAAGCGATTTTTGAACGAAGTAACCCCGGCCAACCTCGGTGATTTTACCATCACTGCTGTCGATGTCTTATCGGGCAACAGCAATACCACAGACGTCATCAGTGTTGTCAGCGGCGAAACCACAAATTTTGCCATATCTCCTGGCAGCATCAGCCTTTTTGCCGGTCAGAGTTTTTATTATACCGTCACTGCCTCAAACTCGGCAGGCGATATCAATGAGCAGTATAACGGCGCGGTCAGGTTTGCCACCCTTGATCCGCTGGCCCAGATACCGAAAGATTCAACTCTGGTCAACGGCCTGGGAACTTTTCAGGCCAGTTATTTTACGGCCGGTGCCTATACCCTGAACGTTTTTGATACCAGTCAGCCATCGATTTCCGGCAGCATGAACGTAACGGTAGTCGCTTCAGCTGCGCGTCTGCTGGTAATTGAGCCGGCTGTTGACACTACCACGGCCGGTTCGGCAATTTCTTACACTGTTAAAGTAACCGACGCTTTTGGCAACCCCGCCAATATAACCGGCAGCGTCACTGTCAGTTCGACAGACTCTAAAGCTACCTCAACCACATCGCCGCAGACCCTTAATTTTGCCAACCAGGCAAGCCGAACCGCCGCCTGGACTTTTACCACTGCCGGCACGCAGAAGTTGCGGGCGGCTTTTACCGGGCTAAAAGCGGCTGACAGTATACCGGTTAAAGTTAATGCCGCGGCCGCGAACCGGATTACCGGCGATTTTCCGGCTTACGCCTCGAGTGAGCTGACAACGCCTTTTATTGTCAAGGTTGTTGATGTTTATAACAATCTGACACCATACACCAATACAATCAATGTTACCTCAGTCGCATTAACGAGCAACTACAAGACGTTTCAGGGAGACGGGTATACCTTCGCGCCTGCAGATAGTGGCCTGCACACTTATTATCTCCGCTGGGATCTGGGTAACCCCAACGAAGCGCCGACTTATGCGCCTGCTGACGTCAGGGTGACATTTACACCAAACCCGCTGGGCTCGATTACCAACGGCGCCGTGTCACACGATCTGCGAGTCGATAATCCGCGAAGTACCGTTCCTGAATTTCCTTTTTTGCGCAGCTGGCTGTCGCCGCCTGATCGCCAGGTAACCGCCTCAGAGCCTTTTAAACTGACTTACCGGTCGCTGTCGATTCGAGAAACTGCTTACCCTGTTACTTCGATTGTCGATATCAGTGTTTCTGACGGCAGCATTGCGGTATCGCGCGATGGTGTCAACTATGGCAGCTCGATCAGTATAAGCAACGAGTCTGAGGTAACTTTCTGGGCCATAGTCACACGTACCGGTTTTTTGTCGGTCGTCGCGACACCGCACATTGCACCAGCCTTTACCGGAACAACCGGATTTTTGTCACACCCGGGGCCGGTGGCAAAAATCACAATCGAGGCAGATACCCCGCAAAAAGCCGGTGTGAAATTCCCATGGAAACTCGAATGGTGGGATGCCTGTGATAATTATGCCCGCAAAGCGGTCGAACTTATTTCGTTGTCGGCGGCGGCAGCCGGTTTGAGCGAGCTTGACCCGCAACGGTTGTTGCTTTCCGGGCACGATGGCAAATTTAACCAGCAGGAGAACCGTCAATGGCTGACTGACGATTTTATCGTCGCTTCTTCTACAACCAATCTCAAGGTTGACTACGAAAAACGCGAAATTTCGATCAAAGGCCTGTATGACGCAGATTTTTCTGAAGACCTGTTAATGGCCCCATCCGGCATCTGGAAAGTCCTGCGCTTTGGGCAGGATGGCGTTTCTGGCGATGTTGTTCAACAGTATACAACAGTTGGCAATCACAGTTTTACCGTGCCTGATGGAGTGACTTCGCTTGAATATCTTGTGGTTGGTGGCGGCGGTGGCGGCGGCGGCGGTGGTGCTAACGGCGAATGTGGTGCAGGTGGCGGTGCAGGCGGCGTATATGCTGGCACCATGGCGGTTACTCCAGGCCAGATTATTGCAATAGCCGTGGGTGCAGGTGGTACTGGTGTTTCTGGCAACACTGGCAATGACGGTGGCGATTCAAGCTTGGGCGCAATAGTCGCAGCAGGTGGTGGCGGTGGTGGTCGCGGCAATGGAACTGCCGGTCGCCCCGGTGCATCTGGCGGTGGTGGCGGTGGCAATACTGTTGCCACGAACCCGGCCGGAGGCACGGGTATAGCAGGCCAGGGCTTCAATGGTGGCGCCGGCAGAGGCAGTACTACGGCAAATCAAAGGGCCGGTGGTGGTGGCGGCGGTGCCGGGGCAGCTGGAGGTCCTTCTCCTTCCAATGGTAACGGTGGCGGCGGCGGGACAGGAATTCAGAGCAACATTACCGGAGTCAATCTCTGGTATGCCGGTGGTGGTGGCGGCTCGGGGGCGACTCCCGGAACTGGCGGCAGCGGCGTTGGTGGCAACGGTGGCAATAATTCCGCTGGCGGCGCAGGAACAGCCAATCGTGGTGGCGGTGGTGGTGGTGGCAGCAGAACTGCTGCAACGAACCGCGCCGGCGGTAATGGTGGCTCAGGGGTTGTCATTTTAAAGTTCACCCCGTATTTACCTGACCCGAGCTTTGTGGTTGAGAATGGTCAGCTCAGAATCTGGACACTTGGCGACGGCAGTATTTGTAACCTGCTTTGCGATACTACTGCCGACAATAACCGTTGGCAGGAGAATGCTGATGACAGCTACTATTACCTCTATTTTGACTGGCCAGCCAATGATATTTTTGCTTTCAATGCAACTTTGGCCATCAGGCGCATGTGGTTCGATACGCAGTTGGACTATTCGCTCTGCCATGCCGGCATAATGATGAAAGATGACAGTCACGCTACCAGGCCGCGTTTTGTTTCGTCCATGCTGCGGCGAGTCGATGACTCTTATACCAACAATCAGGATATTGGTGTTTTTTCGGCCCAGTCTGTGTATCGTAATGCACCAAATAATTTGCGATATCGCCGAAAATTCGGCACCAGCCCCTCGACAGTTACTACTCACCCGCTGTCGGTCGGCATCTGGCGAGATGCTCACGCTGGAGCCAACCCGGGCAGATTCAGGCCGATGGGCTGTCACGACGGTCAAAGCTGGCGCGAGTTCAGCGGCTCGAATGGCAGTTCGCCCGTTCCGCAACCGGATGTGGCGGCCACAGTTTATACCAAACTGGGCATAACTGTTGGAGCCAATAACTTGTCCAGGCCAGGCATGGCCTGGATCGATGACTTCAAAGTTAATCGCTACCCGGTGAGTGGCGAATTTATCTCGGTAGTCTATGACATAGGCACTTCTAGCGTGACTCTGACTAACCCGATGGTGGTTGCAGGCGAGGCCAATACCGGCACGATTGCCCTGTACATGCGTGGCAGTAACAACGCGGCCACGATTGGCGCACAGGCCTGGACAGCGTTGCCTTTAACTCTCACTGCCGGCGAATACCGCGCCAATCCGACTGCTTTTAACAACCGGCGCTATCTGCAATATCGCCTGGTTCTCAATGCTCATCTTATCGGTAGCTGGGGCGGACAGGATTTTTATGACGCGACTCCGGTAGTCAGAAGCGTTAAACTCGACTACATCCCGGCAACTCAGGGTGCGATGTTTGCCGAGCGCAATGTCGACCCGCCGGCAACTATTCTGGCGTCATACTCACCAACAATTACGGCCGAGACCGATGTTGCCATTCTTGGCGGCACTGTCGCCAGCCTGGAAATAACGGCACCGGGTGAAGTAACTGCAGGTGTGCCCTTTACCTTTACGGTTAAGGCTCTCGACGCCTACGGTAATATTGCCGACGACTACGATAAAACCTGGTCATTTACGACCTCTGATGGTGAACCTTTTGCCGGCCTGCTTCCAGGTGCATATACTCTGGTGCCGTCGGCTGACGGTGGCCAGCACACGTTTTTCAATGCTGCGATTCTGTTTAACGGCCCGACGAATACCATAACCGTGACCGATGGCACTCTTTCCACCGTTTCTGCGCCGATAACGGTTAAATCTGGTCGTCTGGGCGCTTTTGCCATCCTGGCGCTATCACCACAGGCCGCCGGCACGATTTTTCCTTTGTCTTTGACGGCTCTTGACGTCTATAACAACGTTAAAACTGACTACAGCGGCGATATGACCTTCACTGATACCCACAGCGGTGGAACCGCTGGATACGCGCCGTCAATACTGCCCGCTGCCAGTTGGTCGACTGGTTTGGCCAATTTGCTGCCCGGCAGCTTTTTTACCAAGGCCGAAGTGGTTAAAATCACCGGGCAAAGCAGCTATCGCAGCGGCACCAGCAACGATATCGCCATTACCAGTGCGCCGCCAGCTGCGCTACTGTTAAGTGTTTCGACGACGTCACCCGATTCTGGCATTCCCTTTTCGGCTACCGTAACGATTCTTGATATTTATGGCAATGTTGCCAACGATTATGCCGGCTGGGTGCGCTTTTCGGTCAACGACACTCATCCGGATGTAATTTTGCCGGCAGATTATCATTTTGTTGCGGCAGATGCTGGCCGCAAAACCTTTGTTTCAGCGTTCAGATTGATAACTCCCGGCGCCGCGACCCTGCAGGTTGTGGATACTGTTAACGCAACGATGACGCACCAGTTCCCGCTGACGGTTCTACCCGGCCCGGCCAAGCGGTTTGAGTTGAGCTGCAGCAGCATACAGACAGAAGGCGTGCCTTTTAACCTGATTGTCAAGGCTTATGACGACTACGGAAATCTTAAAACCAACTTCAGCGAAACCATTGGTTTGTCGACAGATTTCACCTCGGTTCTGCCGGTAAGTGCCGGCGGCTTTTCACAAGGACAGCTGCTGATACCGTCGGTGGAGCTGAAATACAGCGGAGCCATGCCTGAAACCAAAAAAATTACTGCTGCTTTTGGTGTGGTTGCCGGCGACAAAGATATCACGTTGCTACCGCCCGCGTCTGACTTTGCCCGTTTTGACCTGGAGACCTACCCGCCCGAGCCAACCGCCGGGGATTCATTTAAACTGGTTATAAAAGCGGTTGGCCTCGATGGCGCAGTTTATACCAACTATAACGGTACCGGCGTTTTTCTCGAAGCCAGAGATGATCTCGGCCAGCTGGTTGATCCACCAATGGCACCGATTCAGGCGTCTGGTTTTACGAATGGCGTTAAAGAACTTTACGCCCGTAACTGGGTTGCCGGAGACATCACTCTCTGGGCAACCGACAAGGTGATACCAGGAAAGGTTGGCTCGCTGACGGTGACTTTTAAGCCAACTAACCTCTCGCACTTCGCTGTCGTGCCCGGTACCTCAACGGTTGAACCCTTTGCAAACAATTATTATCAGACGGTAAACGCTTCGTTTCCTCTGTTTTTAAAAGCTTACGACACAATCGGCAACGTCAAAACCGACTACAGCGGCATTGTTCAGCTTTCCGAAAATGGCCCCGGTTCACTTTCATCTTCGACAGTCGTTTTTGTCGATGGTGTGGCAACCCTTTCTGCCGTTTATTACGATCAGCCGGGTAAAATCAGAATTACCGCCACCGATAACATTCTCGACCGTTCCGGGTTTTCCGGTACGCTGCAGTTTTTTGGGCCACTGCACCGGTTCAATATTGCAGTAAATACGCACCAGACCGATGAAACTCCATTCCCGGCTCAGTTGACGGCCATAGATATCTATGACCAGGAAAAGCTGAATTTTACCGGCAACGTCACTTCGCAACGCCTGTCATGGAGCCTTGGCCCCCTGACAGATGTTACGCTGACCCCGGCTGCTCCTGCCGTGGCTTGGGAAGAAGCGAAAAGCTACACCTGGCTGGCTGCGAACCGGCCCGATGCCGGCGCCAGCCCGGGTGACTTCGGGTTCAGAATTATTTCCAATACCTTTCCTGATGCCTCCGGTTCGGCGGTTGTCAGCCTGCACCGAACCAGCGCTTTGGCAGTTGCCGGGCTTGCCATCGAAACCTTCTCGCCGCAGCAGGCCGGAAAGCCATTTCCCATGCTTGTTAAGGTTGTTGACGCTTCGGGTGCCGTAGTTAAAACCTGGGCGGCAACCGACGCTGCTCTGAGCGCACTGGCGACGCTTGGCTTCAATTCTGATATTATACCGGCAACAATAGCTGCTGCCGGTTTTGTTGATGGTGTTTACGCCACGACCACGGCCCAGATTGCCATACCTGGAACATATACGGTCAGTGTGAATTCTGGCGGTTTTGGGGGGGCTTTCAGCCCACTGCTGGTGAAGCCTGGCGCAGCTTCGGCATTGCGGATCACCGTGCCGGATTACGCCCCATTGAACGCTAATTTTGTCATGTCGGTCGCTGGTGTTACAGCAGACGGGCAGGTTAAGACCGACTTTATTCCTGATGGCCCGATTCAGCTGAAGCTGAATGCCACATCTACCGGCTATCTCGGGGTGCAGTTCATCAACCCGGAGGATTTTATCGACGGCGAGGCGAAGGTTCTCAACCAGACCTACAACAAGAGCCAGGAAATCTTTATCAGCGCGATCGACAATGTTACCGGCATGCGTGACATCGGTGGCCCGGTCAAGGTGTTTGGCCCACCGGTAAAACTGGTGTTACAGCCACTGCCTGATGCCGCAGCCGATTTTTTCTGGAACAGCTGGCTCAAGGTCAGGGTTACGATTAAAGATGTGAATGGTTACCCGGTTGCCAATTTTACGGGTGACATAGATTTTGCTGTCACGCCCGGCACCGGCTCACTGGCTGCTGATGCGGCTATTATGCCGGCTCTGGTGACGCAGTTTTTCGAAGCTGACAGTCTGGGCAGTCAGGAATTTTATCTGAAAGTGACCTATTCTACGGCTCAAAGCCCCACTCTGCTCGATATCGATGCGACAAGCGTCGCATTTGGCCTCTCAGACACGGCAACAGACCTCAGGTTTAAAAAAGAGCCGAAATTCGATTCTTTCGAAATTCTTGCGCCGGCAGACGGCAGCACCGTCTACAAGGGCAAACCCTTCAATCTCAGAGTCCGGGCGGTTGACAACTTTGGCAATCCGTGGCCGCTGCTGGCATCTTACCCGAGCATACTTGTCGAGAATGTCGACCCTCTGAGTCTTTCTTCGTTCAATGCCCTCCCCAACACGCATCTCGAATTTCTCAATACCTCAGAGGTAATTGTGCCGGGGCAGGTCGACTATGACGATCAGGTTGCGGCAACTGTAAGATACTCGGTTGTGCCCGAAGACATACCGCTTGCCGGCGATTTCGTCGAGTTCAAGGTCTCAACCGGCTTTAATCTCAAAGATTCGATTTATCAGAAGATTGCTACTGCGACCTTTGCGTTGCCTTCAAAATATTTACTTTCGGCTTTTATCAGCCCGGGCACAGGTTCTGCCGAATTAAAGTTTACTCTGATCGATGCAAATGGCGAGCCGAAGTCATCATTTGGCGCTCAGATAGCATCAGACGGAACCCTTGTGCCAATTGGGCCTGTAGCATACGCGGGCAAAAGCGAAATGATACTCGATTCATCGATTGAAAACCTCGATCATCAGACCTGGTACCGGGTATATCTGGCATTTGACTACCAGTTCGATCAGAATCTGGCGAGTGAGACTATCATTCAGCTGCAGAATTCTTCTCCTGCTTATTACACCGCTTCTGCGACCACCTATTTCGACGGCATTCAGCTGGAAAAAGCCTTTTTTGCCGATCAGACAGCACCAACTGCCTATTCTGGTTCTGGCATTCAGATATTTACACCGAATACCAGCCGCTCTGTTTCAGGTGAAAATGCGTATTTTGAATGGTGAACTTCTGTAGACCGCCTCAGCAACAATTTAGAGCAGACTTTAAACAGCCAAAGTCAGCGGCCTCGAACCATTCTGGTTTATGTATGCTGTTTGAAAAACTGCCCGAACTGAAATCTAATCTTTCAAGAAAGGTTTCTTTGAGCGCTTACTTTCATTGCAGCTTGTCGCTATGAATTTTGCAGAGATACGTTTATAATATGCTCTAACAAGCACATTATGAAACCACAATACCGCATCAGACTTTTCGATTTTCTGAACTGCCTGTCAGATATCCTTGACTGGATCAGCCCAGTTCTCAACGATCACCACAAACAGGTGGCCCTGATCGCACTGCGCATTGCCGACGCCCTTGAACTGCCAGTCGTTGAACAGAACGAAATCGTCTGCGCCGGCATTCTGCACGACGTCGGAGCGATTTCGCTTGCTGAACGCATGGAAACCATGAAGTTCGAATACGCCAACGGTCAGGCGCACGCTGAAATGGGTTACCAGCTGATCAATATCTTTGAGCCAATGCAGAAGGCCGCAGAGCTGATCAGGTTTCATCACACCCCGTGGGCAGGCGGCCAGGGCCGTTTCTGCAATGGCCTGCCCGTGCCTCTGGGCAGCCGGATACTGGTTCTAGCAGATCATATCGCCCTGCTCGTCAGGCATGAGCGCGGTATTCTCGGCCAGATCGAAGAAATTAAAAACAAGATTCGTGAAACCGGCGACACGCTGTTTGAACCGCGCCTTCTTGAGGCCTTTTATGAACTGGCCGAAAAGGAATATTTCTGGCTCGATCTGGTGTCGCCCCTGATCAGCAAACAGCTTGAACAGTCGGTGCGCCTCGAAACCATTCACATGAACAAGCGCGAACTTCTGTCTTTTTCGAGCCTGATCAGAAGAATGATCGACTTCAGAAGCCCTTTTACAGCCACTCATTCAAGTGGCGTCTCGGCCACCGCCGAGCATCTGGGTTTTCTTGCCGGCCTCAACGAGCATGAATGCTTTGAACTTAAAGTTGCCGGCTATCTGCACGATCTTGGCAAACTCGCCATTCCAGCCGAAATTCTCGAAAAACCTGGCAAGCTGACCACCGACGAATTCAATCTGATGCGCGGCCACACTTTCTATACTTTTCGCGCCCTTGAGCCCATCGAAGATCTCGCAGCAATCAATAAATATGGCTCTTATCACCACGAGCGCCTCGATGGCACCGGCTACCCGTTCAGGCTGAAACGCAAAGACCTGCCGCTGGGGTCAAGGTTGCTGGCCGTAGCTGATGTTTTTACGGCCCTGACCGAAGATCGCCCCTATCGCCAGGGCATGTCAAACGAACAGACGATCATCGTGCTCGAAAAAATGGGCATCAACATCAAGCTCGACGCCGAAATAGTCGAACTGGTCAAAAAGAACCACGAGGCGATCAACCTGGTTCGTATCGAAGCTCAAGAAGCATCACGCCGTGAATATCGCGCCTTTCTCAGCCAGCTGGGTAACCTCGAGTAGCTTTTAGCACCCATCTCTCTTCGCTCTTCGACGGCCGATAACCGGTTCAGGGTTTATAAAAAGCCAGAAAAGTATAGAGTTTAAGCGCATTTTTTAGCTCTTCTTCAGCGACCCATTCGTCGTTTTTGTGCGCGACTTCTTCGTTACCGGGGCCGATACCAAGGGTTGGAATGCCTGCCATGCCGGCGCTGTAAACCCCATCGGTTGAAAAGGGCCATATCTTATCGACCGGTTCGTTATCAAAAAGCTCTTTAAAAGCACCAGAAAGCCGATGAAAGAACGGGTGATCGGCTGAGGTTTCCCAGGCCGGATGCTCTGACTTCCATTCGCTGGATCGGCCCTTATATGATTTTCCGTCATAAATGATCGGTCTGATGGTGGCATCGGGCCAGTTTTCGTCGGCAATCAGGCGCTTACCAACCGTGACCAGGGTTTCATCGAGGGCCAGGCGTGCCGTAACATGCGCCCGGGCATGATTAGGCACGAAGCTTTTGCTCTTCGGCCAGCTTTCGATCATGGCAGCCACCATGGTGGTTCTTTTGAGTATGTTTTCAGCTTCAAGACCGTGTTTAAAGCGCTCTTCAGCGTCAAAGTTTTCAATGGCCAGCAGAGCCTTTGCCAGCTTGTAGGCCGCGTTTTCTCCGGTTTCAGGAACCGAAGTGTGAGCGCAGGTGCCGGTTGTTTCGACGAGCATCTCAAGCTTGCCGCGCTGCCCTCTGGCAATCTGCATTTTTGAAGGTTCGCCCAGCAGAACCATATCTGGTTTAAGACTGAATTCTTCACACAATTCTTTAAAAGCCAGGCCCTCAGCCACTTCTTCTTCGGTGCAGAAACAGCCAAGCAGCACACATTGCCGGCCAAACGAACGATCAAGATCATGAGAGATCGCGATGGCAAATGACATGGCCGCCAGAGCACCCTTCATGTCGCAGGCACCCCGGCCGAAAATGCGGCCGAACTTTCTGATGGCTTTGAATGGATCATCGCGCCATTCGTCACGGTTATCAGCCCCCACCACATCAAGATGGGCATTGAAGGCAAGAATTTTCAGACCCTGGTCGCGGGCTTTGTCAAGCTGTGACAAGAGCCAGGCGCCGCCATCTTTAGCCATGTCAATCGGGGGCTCGGCATTGAAACTTCTTGGCAGAGAGACAGCGAGCACACTACCCCTGGAATCAACCAGACATGGCATATTGCGGTTGTTGAAAAAGCTGACGAGCACTTCAGCACATTCAGCCTCGTTGCCACTCAGCGATTTGCAGGCAATCAGACGGGTCAGCAGCTGAAGACAAGCTTCATAAGAATTATCGCAAAGCTCATTAACCTTTTCGACCAGATCCTGCAACATGATTCTGTTAAGGCCGTCCATCGGTTGCCTCCCTGTGCTCAAAAAATCCGTTGAACCATAATACTACATTTTCGCGACTTGTGAACCGCCGCGCTTACCAGTCGTGACAGCGCCGACAGACCCACGGATCAGAGTGACAAGCCTGGCACTTCTGCGGGTTGGTTTTGGCTGCCAGCCCGTGCCGGTAACGCACCCAGGCCAGGGTATGATCTTTTGGCTTGCGCGAATGGCAGTCGAGGCATGATGAATCTTCGTGACACATTCGGCATCGCTGCGGGTCAGTGCGATACGCCATGCCATGCTTCTTCTCGTAATTACGGGTATGATCAGCGGGGCGCGGCGTAGGTTTGTGGCAGACCAGACAATTTTTGACCGCATCCTTGCCGTTGTGGCAAGCCAGGCAGTCGGCCATCTGTGCTTTGATCATGTGGCCGTCGAGGGTTTCCCAGACGGTGATGCCGGGGTGGCAGCGACTGCATTCAACCTTTTCATGCCGTTTATGGGAAAAAAAGAAACCGGTTCCCAGTCGTTGCCGCTTACGAATCGTTTCGCCGGGTTTTTCGAGGTGACACAACCCGCAATCGCTTTTTTCGCGGGTTTTAAAATGACATTCCAGGCAGCGCTTTTCGCCAGGGCGCCCAAAGGTATCGCTGACTTCCTGATTTTGCCTGAAAATACCGCCCACATCTGAGGCTACGATTCCCGTCGGCCGCAACGGCTGCCAACCTGGTGCGACTGCCGGCATAACCGCCACGCCGCCTTCACGGTTAACGTGGCAGACTGTACACTGAACTGAATTTTTTTCGTGGGTCTTGTGCGAAAAACGCAGGTTGGCCTGCGTTTTGAAGCCGGACGCCCCTATAAAACAGGCAAAAGAAAAGCACCAGAGAACCAGAAGCGCTCGAAATATCCGCAAAGAGTTGCTCCACTATGATTTGACCGCATCATACAATATTTTGCCACGCCAGCTCAATTGCAAATTTCTTAAAACATTTGTGCCATCCCGATGGTATTATACTCTAAGAGCATTTCTCTTGACCCGATTCCGGCCACTCACGGAGACAAAAAAGATGAAAACTGCAAAACTTAGCCGTCTGGCTCTCGCCTTTATTGTGATTTGCGGCGTGAACACTGCATTGGTGGCCCAAACACCATTCTCTGGTCAGCCGGTCAGCATATCAAAATCCGCATCCCAGTCAGCGATGCAGACCGAAAGCACTAAAGAAAAACCCAGCCTCTGGGATCGCTTCGTAAAAAAAGTTAAGAGCACTTACCAGAGCCTGACCTCGACAATCAATAAAGCGGTCACCAAAGATACCCCACCAGCATTTGTCAGCAGTAATGCCCTGATTCCGGGCCATGAAAGCCGCGAATTCGTCTGCCAGGGAGTCGCCTGGCTGCCGAACAGGGTCATCAACCCTGCATCACTGCAGAGCAAGGCCAGTGATTACCAGAATATTCTGCTTTCATATTATTGTGAACCCGATTACACCGATCACCCCTCGCAACTTGTGGTTGTAAACCGCTACACCGGCAAACCACTGCGCCGCTTTGCACTCTATCAGAGCAATAACAGCCCATACACCGGCCATGCCGGCGGGGTGGCAGTGGCCGGCAAATACGTCTGGGTAGCGTCAGGCTACAAGATTTACGGGTTCCGTCTGCAGGAAATCCTTGATTTTATCAACGACAAAACGGCCAAAGCCCCTGCCAGTCTGACCGGCATTCCAAAAAGCTTGCAGATACCGACTCTCGACCTCACCGCTGCCGAAACTTTCGAAGTAGACAGCAAAGCCAGCTTTGTCAGCTTTGACGGCACCCACATCTGGGTCGGTGATTTCGTCAAGTCTTCAAACAAAGATTTCGCGCCGATTGCCCACCACACCACTAATCCGTTCTCCCGAAAAACCTGGATCGCCGGTTATAAGGTCGATGCCGATGGCCTGCCAACCGCCACCCGCAAATACACCTTCACTGAAGGCGACAAAAGCCGCACCGCTTTCAAGCCCGACAGCCTGATCTTCTGCCGCGAATCGGTGCAGGGCATGGCAGTCTGCGGCAAATACGTCGCGCTCAGCATTTCTTACGGCGCCCTCAATTCAAAACTCGCCCTCTACAACTCACCCCTCAGCAAACCAGCCACCAAATTATCTTTTAAACCGGCTGGCCAGTCAAAAACCTTCACCGCCGACGCCTGGGAACTGGCAGACGGCGTCAACTGGCTCAAAACGGTCGATATCGCCGCCGGTTCCGAAGACCTTGAATACGATGGCAACGGTATCTACGTTACTTTTGAAGGCGGCTCGAAAAATTATCGCCAGAAATGGGTCTCGATTAACCCGCTGGTAACGATTTCTGACAACTACTATTACATCAGACCCGCCAACATTCTCAAAAAGTAACGCGGGTCTCAAAAACAGCGGTGTTGTTCTCTGAAAATTGGCCTACCGGGCCAAGAGTTTCTGCACCCTCGCCGTTCATCTGATAACCAAGCATAAAAGTCAGGTAGTCTGACTTGATTATCTGAATTTTCGGCGTCAGCACATACTCGCCCGACGAAAAATTCTTCAAGACGTTTAATTCGATCTGCAGGCGATCCTGGCGAAAATTCTGCCGCATCTGCAACGAACTGAGATACTCGGTTTCATTAAGTTGAAACGGCGTGGTTGCCTTAAAATCAGGAACATGCGACACCATGCCCTGTACATTAACGTAAAAGTTATTCGGCAGGTTGCGGTCAGTGCCAAACAACATGCCAACATGATCGCTGACAAACTTTTGCCCGATATGCCCCTCTTCATAGGTTGTCCAGGTGCGATCACGACTCCAGGCCAACTCGTAGCGCAACAGCAGTTCCTTGCTCAGGGTCAGGTTGCCATTCACCGCAAAAGTCTCGTCGAGGGGGTAGCTGCCGTTAAAAATTCCCGGCTTGTCTTGACTGATAACCGGCAAACGCTCTTTTAATCTGAGATAATGAAACCGCATCTCGATCTTAGGGTATACAGAGCTGAGTTCCACGTGAAACTGAGGGTCAAAGCTCGCATCACTCGCGGCGTTGTACACCCCGCCCTTAAATAAAAGCTCGCTGGCAAGCGACTTGTGAATCGCATAAGCCCATTTACTGTAAATAGTCGGGAACTCACTGGCGGTAAAATACGGCAGATAATGCCCCGAAAATTTGAAATGCCGGTTAATGTACCAGGTTGCCCTGACGCCGGGTACCTCTTTTTTATCGCGGTCATAATCATTGGCCAGCCCGTTATGGAAATAGCGCGAATTGAGCTTGTCGACAAACGAAAACTTGTCGCCGCTGCCAATGTTCTCGATGAGCATGCCGGCCTTGAAATCAAGATCGCCGGCCTTGCAGAAGTAATAGTTTTCCCCCGGAAAAACCTTCCATTTCTTGTTGTTATCTTCAGTGTAATAGTTGATTCTGAGGCCGGTGAGCAGTTTACTGCCGTTGCCCAACTCCTTTTCGAAGTTGACCCGACCCTGATCAAACGAAGAAAATTCGTTGTACTGCCAGTTCCACCAGCCCGAAATAAATGGGCGCTTTATTACAGGTTCACCAGTCTTTTCGCCGCTGTCGCCCCAGGTATCCCATTCGTCAGCCGCACCAACGGGCAGAACAGCCGGCAACAGCAGCAAAAAAGTGATCGCCACAAGTGCGATCTGCAATGCCGGCCCGCTACCAGGCCGCCAACGCTTTATCGGCAGAGTTCTGCTGATCTGCATGCCTCCGGGTTGATATTTCTTATCTGAATTATCGGCACCCGGCCGCGCAATAATTACGCCCATAAAATCAAGAATCGCAGACCCGAAGGTCTGCGATTCTTGATTTTATGATTCCATCACTTTTCCATGTTGCGCTGTGAGAACTCTTCATCAGTCAATTCAAGATCGTAGGCGATTTTGGCTGTTTTGAGGCTGGTCGTCGTACCCTTGACGAGGTCTTTCATAACGACTTCTTTCGGGGTCCAGATTTCCTGGATCTGTTCAAGATTTGCCGCAGTCATTTCTTTGACCATTTTTTCGGGGGCTTTTTTGTCATACATTTCGGAACGCAGCACTACAAAGGTATTCTTGCACACCTTCATGATTACTTTGGCATAGCTCGTGTTAGCATCTTTTTTGCTCACCGAAATCGAATACACGTCTTTGTCACCGAGCTTTTCTTCTTTGAGGTCGCTGGCAACATAATCGTCGGCCCTGATGTCATCCATGTCTTCGTAGGTAAAGTCACTCGATACGAAAGCCATGGCGTAGTCTTCGGCAAGAATTCTGCGGGTATTCTTGAAAGCTGAGAGGTAGATCCATTTCTGGCGTTCACGGTTCTTTTCGTTGACCAGATAGGTGGTATTGCGAATGTCGGGCGGCGCAACGAAATGAATAAAGTTGTCTTTGTTGCTGCCATCAACCTTGCGGCGGGAAATTACCATCTTGCGCTCGCGAACCCCGCCTGATTTATCGATCAGATCCATTTGGACCTGAGCTTTCGAAGTTTTGCCGATATAACGATCTTCAACTTTTTGCAGGACTTCCTGGGCGGTTAGTGCCATTGCGGCAACCGCACCGGCCAGCAGCATCACCATCAAGCAAGTTATCAGTCTGATTGTTCGCATAAAGCCTCCAAGTCGTTCACTCAAGCTAATTGTAACACAAATCAGCCCACAGGGTAATACCCGTCATGCGAAAAGCGGTTCTGCATAAATGCAGAACCGCTGTTTAAAAGAGTTTAAAAAAACCGGTTATTTAAGGTGGTAGACGTGAAAGCTTTCGTAGATAAACGCCCGATCCTGTTTGAACAGTTGTTCAGAAAGCTCAGGTTCATAAACAAGGCGATCAAGGTTCTGGGCGTCGAGTTCGCGGGGTCTGGCGAAGGTATAACGCCAGGCCAGGCGGGCACCCGGTCGTGACAGTTCAAGCACCTCTCTGATGATGCCATTGAACACTTCGTTGGTCATCCATTCAAAGATATTCGAAAGATTGAAGCGGTCATAACTGCCCGGCCCGTCTTTTTTGAGCACATCGCCGATTGTTCCCTGAAAGATTTCAAGGTTGCCGATGTTCTTCTTCAGTTTCGGGTAGTTTTCACGCAGCAGATAGGGCGACATGCCACGCTCATGGTAGTGACCGCCGAGCAGCAGCAGGCACATAAAATAGTTGTCAGGGTTGAAAAAGCGGGTCATACCGAGAGTTCGTTTGCGGTTCAGGTTGCCGGCGAAGTCTTCAAAGTCAACCTGGGCAAACGAATGAGCGCCTTTGACCAGACTCAGAACACTGCGGTTAAGCAACAGGCGATGCAAAGCATTCCAGCGTTGCTTGCGGAACCCGGCGTAGACCTCTCGTTGCTGTTCGAGAGTTTCAGCCTTGAACAGTTTCATGATTTCATCTTTGCCGTAGAGCCAGCCAAGCACGGTGCGATAGAACTTGAAGAATTTCTCGACCTTGCCGCACATCATGATGCCGCTCTTGACCTGGTGCAGATGGTCATCCCAGAACTGGGCGGCCGAAGCCGGCAGGTGCTTGCGAATGCGGTTGTAGAGTTCGACCCGGTATTCAGGCGACTTTTCGGGTTTAAAAAGAAACGGCGTGCCCAGCGCGTCGATGAATTCGTCATACCCGAGTTCAATGATGGCGGCACGCTTGTATTCAAGCATGGCAAGGGCGGCCGGGTTCAGATCGATCGAAATAAGCTTCGCCGGGTCTTCAAGCAGCAGACTAAGCGAGTTACAACCGCCCGAAGTTATAGACAGAACATTCTGGCCGGGTTTGACTTTCAGGGAAACCCGGTTCAATTCGGGGTCTTCCCAGACATTGCTGTAAACTACCGATGCACTCATGATCAAGGCCTCCGATGTGAATTTGGCGCTCTCAGGCGCGTGAAATTACTTTAACGATGCCGGTCGTGCCATCAAGCTCAACAACATCGCCTGTTTTAAGTTTTTTAGTGACGCCGGTGGCACCCACAACCGCCGGCAAACCAAGTTCGCGTGCCACGATAACCGAATGCGACAGCATGCTGCCGCGTTCGATCAGCAAGGCCGAAGCCGTGGCAAATAACGGCACCCAGCCCGGGTCAGTGCGGGCCGCCACCAGAATTTCACCATTGAGCGACATGTCATCACCTGGGTTGAGAATAACCTTGACCGGGCCGGTGACCTTGCCAGAACAGCCGCCAATGCCGCGAATAATATTCGGGTCGTCGTCACCCTCGATGGCGGGCAACATGCCCCGTGTCAGATCGTTGCAATAGGTGATGCCGGTGGTCTCGATGCGGTCTGGCAATTCATCCATGCTGCGATAGCCATCGAACTCGGCACGACGCAGGGCAGCAAGTTCGCGAAGTTTCTGGCTGCGGGCGGTGCCGGTAACATACTCGAGGGTTTCTTCCATGGTCAGATAAAAAATATCATCAACCTTGTCGAGCAGGCCACGTTCGACGAATCTCTGGCCAAAACCTTTATAGATGCGGCTGACCAGCCCATACATTCTGGTGCGGGCAAAGCGCTGATACTCACGCACTGCCATGGCCTTCTTCGCCCAGTTAGCAACGAACATCAGCACATCAAGCTTTTTAAACAGCCCAAAGAATAAGCCACTGTCGCCGAGAAGCGTTCTGACTTTGAGTTCGGCGGCCTCGCGCACCCGGCGTTCCTTGTCGCCAGTATCGCCTTCTTCTGGCAGGGGGGCGGCGGAGTAATTCTTGATCATGTCGAAAAGAAACTCAGGGCGCTCGTTCATTGAAGGCTCTTCAAGCTTCAGCTCACACATGGCACGATAACCGTATTTCTCAAGATATTCGGCAATCTGGGCGCCAAGCTGCTGATGCCCGGCCGGTCGGTCGTTACCGGGCAGCGGAATAAACATTTCCTTTAATTGCGGGGCGCTGCGGGTTTTGAACAGCTCTTTGAGACCGGCGTCAGCCGAGACGAACCGGGCGATCTTCTGAATGGTGCGCAGCGGCAGGGTGCTTTCAACATTGCCCTGGCCGGCGAGCAGGTCGTTCTTCAGGGCCGGGTCTGCGTTAAGATCCCATTTTTTCATCAACGCGTCAAGAATGCCATAAAAAATCATCGCCATGAAATCGTTGATGATCGGCGCTTTCCAGTTCGCCAATACCGTGTTGTCGAGTTCGTTAAAAATATCGACCAGACGGTGCGCCGGCGCTTTGGCAAAGTCAAAGTCTTTGTATTTGTTGTACATCGCCTGATAAACATCCATGAAATTCTTCACTTCAGCGTCGGTGCGCCAGAAGCGGTAGGCGAGATTGGCGCCGACCAGTGCCAGGCGAGGCAGTTCGTAAAAATATTTCTGAAAAAAGCCAACCGGTTTTTGCTTGACCGTCTTCTCGTAGCTCGCCTTGACGCCCATCATCCCTTCCATGAAACGGCTGTTATAGCTGTAACCCGGCAGCACCGAGATCAGCCGATACCAGTTCTTCAGGTTGTAATAGATGCGGCCGTTCAAAAAGCCAAGCATGTTGGCAAAGGCAAAATCGTTGGCCTTAATCTCATCGTCTGGCACCATCAGAACCTGGCAAAACTGCACATAGACGCGATGATAAGCATAGATAGCGAACGAAAAAGTCAATGGAGTCGTGACGCCAGAATAGCTTTCGACGATGTTCGAGTTATCCCAGATCGTGGTGTACAGGCGCTCTGACGGAACCGGGCGCTCGATGGTGGTGATGGGGCGGGCCTGCAGAATCCGTACCCTGCCCTCGCTGTCGATCGTCCATTCGATATCCTGCGGAACATTGTGATAAGAGCCTTCGATACGATGGCAAACCGTTGCAACGCTGCGCAACTGCGCGTCACTGAGACTCGGCTTGCCGGCCTGATCATCAGCGACGGCGACTGTCTGAGTTCCAAAATTATTCTTGCGGTCGAAAACCAGCTTTTCAACTTTATTGGCAAGCTTCGTCTCGATCACCGGGTAAGTATCCTGTTTCAGGCAAATAAACTGGTCTGAATCGAGGGTACCAGACACCAACCCCTCACCCAGCCCGAAAACCGAAGTGATGAGAATCTCGTCTTCATAACTGGTGGTCGGGTTAACCGTGAAGGTAACCCCTGAAGCGACCCCATCGATCATCTCTTGAACCACGACTGCCATCGACACATCGTTCTGCGCGATGCCGCGCATATTGCGGTAGGCCACCGCCCGGTCAGAAAAAATCGATGACCAGCAGGTCAGCACCGCTTCACAGACTTCAGCGTCTGTGCGTCTGAAAAGGCATGTATCAAGCATTCCGGCGTATGAAAATTCTTTTGAATCTTCACCAAGAGCCGAAGAGCGCACCGCCACAAAGCTGTCAGCTTTCAACAGACTGCGCATGGTTGCGAATAACTCGGTTCTGATACGCTCTGGAATCGGGTGGCGCAGCATGCACTCACGCAGTTCGCCGGCAGTTCTGGCAATTTTATCTGGTGCCGAGCAGTCGATAGCCTGAAGCTTCTGGTTGAATTCATCACGAAATGAGGCGATGAACTCATCAAAGCACTCGCGGGTCAGCACTGCGAAAGCCGGCACATCGGCCCCGGCCTGGGTGAGCTTGAGCAGGTTTCCGCCCTTGCCGCCCACAAGTGGCATTACCTCTGCAAAATTACGGTTGGCGCATGAAACTATATACATGTCAGGTTCCTCTTGAATATCTTTGAATCAGACAATAATTGTAACCGACAAACCCGCAAACTCCAAATCTTTGCCGTACATTTTCGGCAACTGCCTTCAGCGATAAACGAGCAGATAAATCGACGCGGCAATGGCAGCCGGGTAAGCCAGCAGATACAGGGTTACCACCCCGCGATAAAGCTTGGCAAAAGCTTTGGTTGGTTGGGCAGCATAAACGGCACCGGCCAGGGCAACCAGCAGAGTCACACCGGCCGCCGGCCCAAGCAGGCGCCAGTCAACCACGGCGGCAAATTTCGCGGTGGCAGCAAAATAGAAAGCGGCGTAGGCGGCAGCGACGTTGACCAGCAACAGAAGCACCGCACCCCAGGGCCGCAGGCGTGCTGAATATGAATCAACACCCGCCCGCTCTTCTTCAACCGCAAAAGTCTTGCGGCCGAATTCAAAAACATTAAAGACAAACCAGTTGCCGAGAGCGTAGAGCAGCATGCCCCGGTCAACAGCCGCGAAATCAGAAAAACAGACAACCGTGTAAATCAGCATGCTGATCATTGCCGCCGAAAACGTGTGAGTGATCGCGTAAAGCTCTAGTTGGGGGCGCAGCCAGTCGCCTATAAAAAATTCCATACGCATCAACAGGGTAAAGCACAGAACCATGACCAGACCCGGCAGCATCGGCCAGGCCATAATCGCAGAAAGCCCTAGTTCAGCCAGCAGACAGACCAGCGTCATCGCAGAAAACTCACCTACGCTGATCAGGCCACGTGCCAGGGGCCGCCCCGGGTTGTGCTCCCGGTCAAAATGGTAATCTTTTACCTCGTCGAACAGGCGCATGTGCAGAAACACCAGCCAGACGACGATAAAACCGGCTGTCAGACGCCGCCAGCAAGGCGG
Source organism: Candidatus Rifleibacterium sp. (assembly GCA_035352635.1). Lineage (GTDB taxonomy): Bacteria > Muiribacteriota > Ozemobacteria > Ozemobacterales > Ozemobacteraceae > Rifleibacterium. The sequence goes on along the minus strand of DAOPYA010000009.1, from coordinate 18,167 downwards.
AGCGTGCAGCCCCGGCTGATATGCCATAAAAGCGCTGGCCGCAAAAAAAGCACTGACCATCAATGTAATGCCAAAAGGCTCGTGACGCTCTTTTAAAAACTGCCACCAGCGTGCAATAAAGGCCATAAAACCTCCAGGTCGACCGGTTAAAATGAAACTGCAGCCTTGATGGCTGCAGCTGCTGAGGGGTAACTATTTCTTAAAAAGCTGCTCACGCAAAATTCCATATTCAACCCTGCTGTGATGCCTCGGGTCTGTGGGGATGTCGTCAACGGTATTGAGGTGGTCGAACGGCACCTTTGCGGACTTCAGCTCACGGGCAATATTGTTAAGAATCTCGCCGGTGCGGGCTTTGGCGTCATCAGCCAGCTGAACGAGTGCGTAGGCTTTTTCGCCGAGTTCAGGGTCAGGCACACCAAGAAAAGCTGACTGCTTAACGCCAGCCACTTTCTTCATCAGCATCTCAACCTGAACCGGAAACAGCTGGCGCCCGCCACGGGCAATGGCGTTGTGAACACGGCCAACCAGCCAGACGTTCTGCGCCTTGTCAAGACAAGCCAGATCGCCGGTTCGGTGCCAGACCTTGCCGTTCGATTCGACAACCTTGGTGCGTTCAACCGCTTCTTGATCGTTGTAATAGCCTTTGCAGACATGCAGGCCGGCAACCAGAAGTTCGCCAACCTCACCCGGTGCGACTTCAAGCTGCGACCAGTCATCGTTGACCAGCTTTATGGCGTCTTTGCGAATTTTAATGAACCTGGTTTCGAGACCTGCGGCAAAATGGCCGACACAAACCCCCTCGCCACCACCCTGTTTCGGGTTGAGAATGTCGTTGGCCTCAATATGGGCGATCGGTTCGACCTCGGTCGAGCCATAAAGCACCCAGATTTCGGCCGCCGGCACCGCTTTTTTCATCAGGGCAAGGGTTTCGTTGCTGATCGGGGCACCAGCGGTGATCAGGCGGCGAACTTTTGGCATGACCACGCTGTTCTGTTCGCAGAAATTTGCCAGCCCGGCCATCATCGACGGCGATAGAGTGGCGCAGGTAATGCCGAGCGCAATCATCTGACTAGCCAGCATCAGTGAATCTTTTTCTGAGGGCCGGCCGATATCGACGACCGGTATTACTGTCATAACGCCCTCAGCAAGATTATTCAGCGAAAATATCGGGAAAGCGGGCAGGTCGAGGTCACCCGCTGTGTACGGAACACAGTCATGCAGAGCGTAGTGCTGGGCAGCCAGAAAATCATGGGTGCGGCTGGCGCCTTTCGGGCGGCCTGAACTGCCGGTTGCGAAAGTGATCAGCGCGGTTTCATCGCCTCGCATCGCTTCGACCTGCTGGCATGGCTCGTTTTTCTGCAGCTGGTCGAGAGTGGCCGTGTATTTGCCGTGATGCGGGCCGACAACGACCCTGATCGGGATTTTATCGAACCGGGGGTCACCCCTGCAAAGGTCGAAAGCCTGTTCAAAGCTGATCATCGCTCTGGCATCGGCAATTTCGGCACTTACCCCAAGCTGGTCACGGCGTGCCCACGAATCAAGAAAAACAACGCTGGCGCCGATCATCTGCACGGCTGCCATCGTCTGATAAAGGGGTATCGACACGGGCAGAAAAACAATAACCCGGTCGCCATGGCCGATGCCGATGTTTTTGAGGCCAGAAGCAGCCAGAGAGACCAGGTTGAAAAACTGCCGAAAAGTGACCTTCTTATGTGCCAGACTGGTGACGACCATATCGCCCCATTTGGGGAGTTTATCGCGCTCAGGCAACATAAAGGCAATCTCATCGGGCCTTTCAACCACGTGACGCTGCATCAGAGAAACAACATTATTACGCGGGTCACTTCCGTCAAAAAAACCGATGGCCTGGTTATGAAGCCTGTCGTATAAATTCACAGATGGTCTCCTGAGTGTAAGCTCAGCGTCAGGTTACCACGCACCCGCCACACTGACAATAGATAGTTTGCCAGACCGGGCCAGAGCGGCAGGCTTCCAGAGGGCCGGGTTTTATTACAGTCTCAGACCGCGTCGGCGAATCTCGGCTATTTTTGCAGGCGATGGAGTGCGGGTGTAGTTTTCTTTAACCGTAACATTAGGAAAACCGATATTACGCCCGTGCCGACGGATACGCTCAAGGCAGCTCAGCAGGCAGGGCGCCTCTAGTTGACTTGAACGATACGGAATCTCAATATAAGATCGGCAGCCACTGGTATCGACTTCGCAGCGTTCGATAATCGCCCCGTCGTCAATCTTTTCGTTCATCCAGTGCACTGAGAAACCTACGGGCCGGCCTTCGACCCAGGCCCACAGGTCACACATGGTGCCGCGATTGTCAGGCAGCAGCCCATGATGAATGTTAATACAACCGATTTTGGGCAGATCGAGCACGGGCTTACGAAAAATGTTGCGGGTACGCATATTGACTATCAGGTCAGGGGCCAGACCGCCGATAAATTCAAGCGCGGCCTGACTGTTAACCGTCTTGGTGCGAAAGAGCCTGACGCCCCTTTCGTTGAGAAGCTTGACCCGCGGGTCGTTTAACCGCGACTGCAGCATATTGCGCAACAGGGTAAAGCTGAACCCCGGGGCACCGATGGCCAGCAACCCGAAAATATTTTTCAGAAGTATCTTCTCGGGCACCTTGATCATTACGGCTCCGGCCGCGGTAATGCCGGCCGGCAGATTGCCCCGGTCGGTGACCCGGTCAATGACCGACAGATAGTTATCTTTAACATAGGTAACGTCAGAAGTCACAAAAATCGTTTTCATATCAGCTTTTCGCTCCAGTGCTCAAACCACCGGCCCGACCGTATCGGGCGTGCGCATCTGTGAATTCATCGGCCGCCATGGCCCCGATGATCGAAATTTCGCCGGCCAGAACGCCAACCGCGAGAATTTCGGCGAATTTCTGCGAGTTGCCCGAGCCGGCACACTGCATCAGGTCAAGGCAACTCTTCTGGGTGGGCAACCGGGTGCCGCCCCCCACTGTACCAACCATTATGCCGGGCAGGGTAACGCTGATATGCAGATTGCCGTCACGCATCTGCAGATAGGTAATGCCAGCCGCCGACTCTGCTACGCAGGCCGGGTCCTGGCCGGTGGCAATATAAACCGCCGCCAGAGTGTTCGCGTAATGCGCCTGCACACCAAATGAGTGCGACTGAATTGAAGTCACCATCGAGAGGTCGGCCAGGCGGCACATGCGTTCGGGGGTGGTGTGCAGCACCTGTTTAACCAGCGAAGCCGGTATCGTGCAGGCCGCCACCATCTTTTTGCCGCGATTGCCGGTAAAGTTAATGCTGTTGATCTTCTTGTCACCCGACAGGTTCGATTCAAGAAACCAGTCATCGATGCGGCCGTTATAATACTTGAGAATATAATCAACGGCGCCCCGGGTCGCGATGGTTGTCATATTCTGCCCTGAAGCATCGCCGGTCGAGAAGCTGAAGCGCAGAATCAACTGGCAGCCGATGGGAAAAAGCTCTATTTCTTTGAGTTTACCGTGCCTGGTAGTCTTTTCAGCTTCCTGCTTGATCCGCGAAAAATTGTTTTCTATCCAGTGAGAGAACTTTTCCTGCTCAGCGAGCGAGTCAAGAACAAAAACCGGCGTTCTGACGACACTGTCATTAACCAGTCTGACTTCGGCACCGCCCGAAAGCGTGATAACCTGGCAACCCCGGGCCACCGAAGACACCAGAGCCCCTTCGGTGGTAGCGAGTGGCAGATAAAAATCGCCCACAGCCTTCTGGCCTACCACTTTAAGCGGCCCACAGATACCGACCGGCAGCATGGCAAAACCCACCAGACCCTCGATATTACCGGCATAGTCATCGACCGCCGGGGCAACGGGCAGTCTGAATTCAGAATTGCCGGTCAGATCGCGAATAAACTGCTGGCGGCGCTCGACCGCTGCTTCAGAAAAATCAAGCAACGGCGGTAAACTGCCACCGGGGGCTTCTGAAGATTGAACCAGTTCGCGCTTTTCGCCATCGACTCTCTTTGCCAGATACGAAAAAACCTCTGAGAAAGTCGTCACCGAGCTGCCCAGCAACTCTCGAAAAGAGATGGTGAACCGTTTCTCGAGTCTGATCATCAGAGCAATCACCCCGAGCGAATCTAGCATCATGAATTCATCAAGCCTGGTGCTGAGATTGATTTTGCCGGGTTCGACATTCAAAAAAGCCGCTACTTCAGAACGAAACATTTCAAAGAGTTTGGCATCAAGCTGAACATTGCCCCGTTCTTCGGGCTGAGCCTTGACCGGCGCTGCCTCAGAGCAAAACATGGCCGCAACCTCAAAGCGTTTGATCTTGGCGCTCGCCGAACGCGGCAACGGCTGATCAACGATAAAAATCTTGCGAATCTTCTCGGCGGTCGGCCAGTTGACCGTGCGCTGACGAATATCTTCTTCGACAAAATCACGCACCTTGCCGACACTGCGGTCTTTAAAAAATTCATTGCGGCGCTGCAGTGCCAGGGCTGGCAGTTCCAGGCCTTCGGCGCAGTAACCGAAAATCACGTATTCTTCAGCATAAGGCAGAGCGCCGAGACGCAGCTCAAGCTCATCAGGGTAAACATTCAACCCTGAAGCCGAGATAATAACTTCTTTGGCCCGGCCTTTGATATAAACATTGCCACCCGCATCCATCTGCGCCAGGTCACCGGTTTTGAAAAAACCGTCTATAAACATGGTTTCATCACGCCCAGGCTGACCAAAAACCCCCGAGAATAAGGTCGGGCTGGCAATCAGCAATTCACCGATTCCGTTAACCGGTTCGTTGATTCTGACACTTACGCCACATTGGGGCCGACCAACCGACTCAATCGGGCAATCGTGGCCAATCAGCACCCCAGCAGCCGTTTCGGTCATGCCGAACCCCTGAAAAGTCTTGATGCCACGGGCGATCAATAATTGCATGACTTCAGGGCGAGGCGAGGCCCCTCCGATAATCATGGTCAAACCAGGCAGCTTGATATCGGGTGCCTGCATCAACCCCATGGCCATCAGTTCAGCGAGACGCGGTACCGCCAGCACATAGGTGGCACGGTGTTTCATGAGCACCTGCATGATTTCGCCCGGGTTGAAGCTGTTGCAGACCACCAGCGACGAATGGCAGCCAAGCATCACCAGCCCCGAATCGATCAGGGCAAAAACATGGGTGAATGGCAAGAGCGCCAGCATGCGTTCTTCGGTCTTGTAACCCGAAATTACCAGCCCGAGCTTGATTGATTCAACGATGGCCCGGTGGCTGAGCATGATGCCCTTGGGCTTACCGGTGGTGCCAGAGGTGTAGATAATCGCGGCAGTATCATCAGCCTTAGGTTCAATCGCGGCAACTGCCGTCTCAGAAACGTTGCTGAAGACGAAAAGGTCGAAATACAGGTTGATCGTCGCCCTGACTTCGCAACCAGAAAGCATGAATTCAGCAAAACGCTTCTCAAACTTGCGCGAAATGATTACCCCGGCCGGCCGGCAGTCGGTAACGACGGCATGAAAACGCTCAACGGCGCAATTTCCATCAATCGGAACCGCGATGGCACCGGCATTAGTGATACCAAGAAAAATCGGCAGCCAGTACAAATGATTTTCGCTGACAAATATAACCCGCTCACCGGCGGCGATACCGGCCTCCCTGATCATGCCGGCAATGGTGGCCACCTCATCGGTCAACTGCTGATAGGTCAGCCGGTCGCATTTGCCGTGCGCATCATCAGAAATGATGGCGTCTTTGCTAGCGAATTCAGAGGTCAGTGTGATTTTCAGGGTATCACCAAACATCAGTTACTCCTCATTTTTCAATATGAGAAGAATTATAACAGATATTTGAGCCACCCGCCGTCTCTGCTTGAGAAAAGCAGCAATTCCCGGTCAAATCTTAATGGTCTACAAATCTGTCATGGTAATGAATTTGCAAGTTGAGTAATACTTAGATGGGCATTCTTTGTGATGGAGTCGTTAGAACCCTCTATAATAAAATTGCGATGCGGGAAGCCTGAAAATTTTGTTAAAATTCGTAGCCGGCACGCAGGCGAATGTCTTTTTGCAGGTCAGAATCGCCACCGCCAGTGATTACGGCACCCGACAATTCAACCCAGCCCCATTGAACACGGCGATTCAGGCGGCCTTCGAGATTTTGCACCGTGCCACCGCTTTTTTCGAAGCGGGTGTCTTCGACGCCGATGCCAAAAGTGGTCTTGTGCGAAATGCGCCGCTCGGCACGACCATAAATGGTTCGACTCGTCGAGGCGTTATCGGTTTCGACCAGGTAGCCGAGACTGGCGTTGTCACGTTTTTTTGAAGTAAAAGTTACATTGCCATCATAAAACCAGCAATCGGGCTTCTCGGGGCCATTGAACCAGAACTGGCTGCCGATGCCACCCTCAACATAAAGTTGCCCGCTCTCAAGACCCACACTGTGCCGCATATTGCCAGAGTCGGTTGTGTCATTCATAAACAGCCGATAATCAGAAGTCAGATCGAAACGGCGTGCCTCAAAATACTGCAACCCCAGGTGCAGCGTATCAGTAGCGCCGCCATTGAGATACTCACCGCTGACCCTGAATTCATCAGCATTATAGCCAAGCATCGCCCCGTTAAAGGCATCATCGAACTGCTTAACCGACTTAATCGCCATATAGGCGTTGTCATTGAAGGAATAATGCAGGCGCCCTTCGGCAAACGAAGGCTGGCCGGCAGAGCCTTTCATGTCGATCGGCGCGATACGGCCAAAATCTACGGTGGTTTTCAGCCGATTGCCCGATGGATAAAACCACGAGACACCATCGACGGTCTGAAGAAGGTTGTTGCCGGTCACAATACGGCCGGCCTTGAATTCAAGAGGGCTTGACATATTATAGCCCTTGAACGAAAACTGATGCAGGCAGTTCATCTCAGGTGCTGTTCCGTTAAGATCCTTATAAAGAACATGCCGGAAATTCATTTCAGTAACGAGGTTTTCGGTCTTGCGGGTGTAGACGAAACGCTGCGCAGACTTCTCGCGATAAGGCCCAAAAGGCGTATCTGTATTCGACTCTTCGCGCTCGACGAAGGGCACGGGCATCAGGCTTCCCTCTGGCCGGGTCGAGGCAAATAACGAACCGGCAGCAGGCAGCAGCCATGCCGCAAGCAGCATTAACCAGAGAATTGTTCGCCTTCTGTTGATGTTTTTTTCCTGGTTCGAGTCTTCAAGTTACTTATCGGAAAAAAACAGGCAAAACCGTAGAGACGAAGAGAACTCTATTGCTTCTGCAACAGAAACTCGCCCGGCCGGGTTGTCAACCCTGTAAAATAGCTGGTATCGAGGTTTTCGGCTTTGACCGCCAGACCGCCACGCACCGGAAAAACCAGCCAGCGGTCAAGAGTTTTGCCCGCCAGCGGCCCGAGCGAACCCTTGCGCACAAAGGTCAGATACGAGGCAGCCGCCGCTCCAGAGAAGGCAAAGGCGGTCTTCGAGGGGTCAGAAATGCCGGGTTTTTCAACGAGCGGCACCACAGCGGTTGGCGTAATGCTGCATGAACCGCTAACAGTGCTGCCCGACTGCGTGCAGGTGAGGTTTGCCACGGCCTGAACGGCAAGCACCGCCTTGCCAGCCGCGTTGCTGGCATAATAATACACTTTGCCAGACCAGGTGCCGTTGAATACAAAGGCGTTGCCAGACCTGGTCAGGCACTCAGCAAGTTCTTTGCCGGCCACCGCGCCGCTGACACCAGTTTTCAGCAGGTTTTTATAAGAAAGCGAAGAGGCCCCGGCCTTCTTCAGTTCGCTCTGAAGCGAGGCCGACAGCGCATCGACGAGCGTAGTTTTAATGCTGTAGTCGGTGAGCTGGTCAATTGCAATATTGGCTGAGCTCGCCAGGGCATCGCGCAGATGCCAGTCGGCGGTGCTGCGCAGCGACATACCCAGCGGCAGCGAAACGTTTCGGCCATTGCCGGGGGCGAAAGATCTGAGAGCGAGATTGCCGCATTGCAGTTCAACGTTATAAGCCGCCGCCGGTGGGATTTTTTCGATCATCAGTTCGCGGGTCGCACTGCTCAACGAAAACGCCACTGCGTGACCATTGATACGGCAGCTTGAGCTGGCAAAAAAACTGGCGAAGGCCGTTGGGGAATTCGCATCGCCAATCGCGGCCAGCATGCCAGGGGCTTGAACTTCAGGGGCGTTGACCGTGCCCCTGATCGTCACCGAATCGTCTTCGACCGGGGTCCCGGTGGAACCGGGTATGGAACAGCCACTCAAGGCAATCAGGGCAAGCATCAGCAGCACATTGACTAATTTTTTTACCAATTTTTTCATTGTAATTATCCGGTTTTCAGATGGCAATGCCAGACGGGCAGGCTCAGAAGGGCTCAAAAGGCCGGCAAAATCTGCCGGCAAAGTTTTCGGGCACGAGGGCAGGTTTTTATGGTAGTACTTTTTCAGCGTTAATAAAAGAGTCCGAAGCAAATTTTTCTGCTATCATCAAAGAAAAGTTTATAAAAGGAACCCAGCATGCAAACAGAACTGCGCCTGCCCAGAATGGTTGAAAGCGACCCCCGGGGCGCTGAAATTCTTAAACTGATGACCGCCAATCAGCGAAAACTCTGGCAGAAATCAAACGCCACCGCTGTTTTTCTGCCTTTTAACGATCATTTTATCAATGCCCTGCAGATCGAACACAAGCGCGGGCGCCTGGTTAGAGGTTTCGAAGGCATTGAACGCAGTCTCGAAATTCAGGCACACGGCCTCGGCCTCGTCGATGAAAAGTCGAAAGAGCAACGCGGTTCGAGGGTTTCCCGGCTGCTGATTCTCAGCAACGATGGTGCCGAAAGGTTTTTACGCAAAGTCGAAGGCTTATTGAAAGAGCACGGCGACCGGGTTCTCGGGCTGGTCATCGACGCCGACTCCGAAAAACTCGGGCCATTGTTCTTTGGCGAGGGCAAAGCCGCGAAATTACTGATGCTTGAGCACAAAGAATCGGTTGCCAATGCCCTTTTCGCTCTGGTCAAAGAGCCTTTTCGCAAGCCGGCAGAATAAGACCGATTCGCCACAGCGGTCGCCAACACGAGAGTTTGCCAGATATGCAGCCGGCGGTTTGTTGAATAATCAGTTACTGGCGCGGGCGCACACCGCAGCCAGGTTGTTTATATAAGATTCCCGGGCAGGCGAGGTCGGGGCCTGGCGGGCTGACTTTTCGAGCTTTTCGAGCCTGGCGATAAACTTCTGGCGCTCGGCGTCGGCGGCAAAATAATCAGCAGTCAGGGTGTCGGTGATAAACTTGAACATCTCTGAACCCTGGGCAAATGCTTCACCAATGTAACGCCCCGACGGAAACTTTTCGATGTAAACGGCTGTTGATTCTTCAAAAAATGCCAGAACCATATCGGGGTCGCCCTCAGTTTCGCCCTGCTGAGGTTGTTTTGTGGCTTCCCAGGCGATTTCATCAGCCATTTCAGGTAGGTCTGCGTATTTTTCAGATAGCTGCCAGTACGATTCAGGTTTAACAAAACAGCGGCCGGCACACTCGTGCTGATAGACCAGGCCGGGGTTGGCTTCAATGATCTTTTTCCCGGGGCCGGTATCTTTTTCAGTCAGCATGAGAGAATTGACCGAAGCATCAATCGCTTTAAGAAAAGCCAGCTCGAGTCTGGCTTTGTCTGGTGAATGCGGCGCCAGTTCTTTCATTTTTCGTGCGAATTCATAGGCCTGCGCTGCGTCTTCAACCTTGATGTCTTCGATTTTCAGGCGGCTGTTCAGCAGTTCAATCGCTTTCTGAAAACGCTCCGGTTCATTATAAAGAACAACAAGCCCGCCAAAGACCCAGCCAGTCTGCTTTTCATCTGTGGTTATCTGATACCAGTGATCGTTCTTGCCGAGCAGGTCGAATTTTTCGGGAGTCTTTGCTGCTATTTTACCACTGGTGCCAAGCTTGAGAGTAGCCACCACAGGCGCGGCAGTCGAGGGTGTGGCTCTGATGCGCACATTAGTTGCAGAAATATAGACAGATTCTGGTTCAGCAGCGAACAGACAGCATGCCAGACCTGCAAATAAGCAGCAGAGAACGAGTTTTTTTAACATCAGAAATTCCTCCACGATTATCCAGCTTAAATTTATGCAAAAGGCGGCATCAGGCTGTCGCTCTTTTAAGCCTGAGTATACCTCAACAACGGCAAATGCATCGAAAGGTTTTTCACTGACCGGCGACAACCCGCAAAACACCGATCAACGGCTGACATATAGAAAATCGTTGTGCAGGCGGCAGCCAGTAACCAGGCTAAGCTGATTCAACAGACCGGCATCGGCGCCGGCAAGGCGGCAGGGCACATATTCCCGCGAGAAGCCGCACAATTCATCATTCTCGATGGTTTCCCAGAGGATCTCGAGCGGTTGGCCGACAAACGAGCCATGATAAGCCGCCGCGCTGTTCTGCCAGATCTTTTCAACCCGGTCGGCCCGGCTGGCTTTGGTGGTATTGTCGATCTGGTCGGGCATAGTTGCCGCTGGGGTGCCATCCCGGGGCGAAAACCGAAAAATATGGATACGTGAAAACCGCATTTCTTCTAAAAATTTGAGGGTCTCGGCAAAATCTGCTTCAGTTTCACCCGGAAACCCGACGATCAGATCGGTGGTCAGCGCTGCCAGAGGCATTCTGCTGCGAATCCGCTCAACTACGGTGCGAAAATCAGCAACGCCATAAGGCCGGCGCATGGCGGCCAGAATTTTATCACAACCCGACTGCAGCGGCAGATGAAAATGCTTACAGGCCTTTGGGGAAGTGGCAACCCAGTCAATCAGGGCGTCAGTTACTTCAACCGATTCGATTGAGCTGAGCCTGATGCGCTCAAGACCGGCGATTTTGTCGAGTTCCGTCAGCAGATGCAGCAGTGATGGCCTGAAATGCCCGATATGAATACCGGTCAAAACAAGTTCGCGATGGCCTTCGCCGACCAGTTCGCGGGCCTCGGCCACCGCCTGGTCGATCGGCCGCGACCATTCAGCGCCGCGCAGATGCGCGACAATGCAATAAGAACAGAACTGGTTGCAACCATCCTGAATCTTCAGAAAAGCTCTGGTTCTGGCACTGACCGGGCCTGAGCCACCTGCCGGCCGACTATCTGAAGTTACATCCAGGCCCAGCGCCGCCAGCATCGCATCTATCGAAGCCGCTTCACCGTCTTTGAGCAGCCAGTCAACATCTGGCAATTCTTCGTGACGCTGCGTAACCAGGCGTGCCTCACAACCGGCAAGCACCAGCCGACACCCTGGCCAGTTGCGCCGGGCAGCCCGCAGAGCCTGCCTGACTTTCTGAGAAGCCCGGCCGGTAACTGAGCAGCCATTGAGAATAAAAATATCCGGGCAGTCTTCGACCGGCATCAAGCCGTTTTGACGAAGCTTTTCGGCGACCCGTTCACCGTCATACTGGCTGACCTTGCAGCCAAGCGACCTGAGTAAAAATGTTGTCATAACCCACCGGCCTTTGATTTGCGGCCTTGATTATAACCAAACTCGCCCCATATTGCAAAAAATACACCGCCAATAGTGACAGGTCATGGGTTCCAGCACCCGTAACCGGTTGCTGAAAAAAAGACCGGCAATCAGCAGCAGGCGCAGTCCCTCCCGAAGCCCAGGAGGGCAAGTGTCGGAAATGCCACAGATGGCAAATTTCCGACCACCGGCCCCCAGGGGCCCTCCTAAGACAAAACCAGTTGCAGTCTATCAGTCATTGACGTATAATATAAGTATGATATTTGTAGAAATTCCAGTCTTTACCGAAGATTTGCTAGAACTGCTTTCCGACGATGAATACAAGGAAATGCAGAAAACACTGTTGCTTGAACCAGAGACCGGCGACCTGATTCAAGGCAGCGGCGGTTTCCGAAAAATGCGTTGGAAACAAGGCGGCAAAGGCAAACGAGGTGGGGTCAGGGTTATCTATTTTTGGGAAAAATCGACACAAAAGCTTTATTTGGTCTTTATATACAAAAAATCCATCCAGGAAGATCTTACTCAGGATCAAATAAAACTCTTGAAATCGCTTGTAAAGGGAGTAACAAAATGAAAGACAAAGACTTTAACAGACTTGTTGAGGGTGTAAAGCAGTTTGTTCAAATCAAACGCGGCGAAATGAAGCCTTCCAGGGTGTTTGAGTTCACCGCTCTTGATGTAAAGGCACTCCGCAAGAGCCTGCATAAATCTCAATCTGAATTTGCCAGAATGATCGGCGTCAGCTTGGCAACTCTGCAAAACTGGGAACAGGGTCGCCGCAAGCCTGTAGGGCCAGCTCAAGCACTGTTGCGAGTTGTTCAGTTGCAGCCAGACGCGGTATTAAAAGCTTTGGCAGCATAAATTTTTTAGCTGTCGGTCAAGGCCAATTCTGCCAACAAAAACTTCAACCAGCTCGCTATGGTCTGCCACCTGAATTGAGAAGCCAGGTTGTCTTTCTTGGCGGTTCCGTTGTTTCACTATTGATCACTGAAACCGCATTTGCCGGCATTCGTCCGACAAAAGACGTTGATGTAATCATTGAAACATCTAATCGAAGCGACTTTCACCATTTTGAAGAGTCTTTGCGAAAAGCCGGCTGTCATCAGATCCTCGATGACGATCCGCCAATCATCTGCCGCTGGCGCATTAACTCGGTTGTTGTCGACGTCATGCCCTGTGATGAAACTATTCTGGGCTTTTCAAACGAGGGTTTTAAGCCGATTGAAAACTTAGAGAAATACCTTATACGAAATATTGAAAAGCTCTCCAAGCTTTTTGGCAATGCTTTTGCCAATAGGTCTTTCACCCTTTTCCATTGCCGAAACATTTGGCTGTTTCATCCCAAGCTGTTCTGAAAGCCATTTTTGAGACTTACCATCGCGATACCGCAGGGCACGCAGAATCTTTCCCGGTTGGCTGTCAAGCAGAACTTCCTCCCAGGCTATGCTATCATCAGTTTCTTCTTCGTCGATTTGTCCGCCAAGCGCGGCAATAATATTTTTTTCATCTTCAAGCTTCTTGGCCGGGACACGGAACTTGACGCTCATCAGATTGCTGGTTGGGATCATATTATTTATCTACTATGTCTTTATGATTGGCTTTGAGCCATTGCTTTACTTCAATGCTGAATTCCTCAATAAAATCAATGAGATCTTTAATATCTTCAATAGTTGCTCCACCAACCATATCGTATTCAACCTTATTTCGAAGTCTCCGACACTGATCCAGATAATCTGCATCTTTTTTCCTGCTATCACCTAATATCAAGGGCAAAGCTTTTATTGTGTAATGATGCGCAGATGAACTATTTGCACGATAGCCAGAAGCGTTTAATAAAACAGTGCATAGCTTTAAAGCCGCATTGTAAGCGATTCCAAATTTCCAATCATCAGAAACATTACTTTCTTTGGAATCTTTTAAGTCGCGCTCAATCATTGCAAACAGAGAATCTATCTCTTGTTTGCTGGTTCTATGAGCCTTGATCCATCCAAATTCAAGCCATGTTTCTAAGCTCATCTTCTTTTCCAAGTATCATTAAGATTGGCGTTTCCAGAACCCTTGTAACAAAGTGCTCGGCTTCAAGTTGCCTTCGCCGGAATTCTTCTGCCTTCATCACATGAGCATTTATTTCTCTGTTGATTTCAAGACTAACTTTACTCACTGTCGCACTGACTGCTCTTAAACTTGTATTGCCAATTAAAAACAAATCGATGTCGCTCTCTAATCGGTTTTTCCCTGATGCGACAGAACCAAAAATAAAGGCAAATTCCAGGTCAAACTTTTTGAGTTCCTTCTCTAAAACGCCAATAACGCCAACTGTTCGTAAAACCATTTTGTTTATCAAATCACATAGGGGGTGTTGCTTATTGGCCCTATAATAAGATCTGTTCCCATCTTTGCGCTTTAAAATAAGTGATAGTCTTTGTAACTTTTCAGCTTCTTGTCTGATAGTTCCAATGGTAAGTCCAGACTGTCTTGCAATTTCCCTCAAATGAACTTCCGCAGAGTCTAAGCCGAATAAAATTCGAAAAAACTCCGCTCTGGTCTTCGAGGAAAATATATCTGCTAAAATATTCATCTAACAATATTGTATATAAAAACAATACAATAGTATATAAAAACAATACAACTTTAACGAAAAAAAAATTCCATATATGGGGTTTGAAGTCCAACTGACCGCAAACGTGCGCTAAGCAAAATTACCTGATGCCTGGCAAAAAAGTCAATCAACACTCTGCAAGCACCAAGGAAGCTCGCCAACACCGTGTAGGCGCAGAGTATACTTCAACCTGACGTCAGCATCGGCAAGATGCAAAACTGGGGCCATGGGCGCCAGAAGCTGTTTTAAAAGCCATGGCAGCCTGATATTGATTTGGCGCAATCCCTACCGAATCCCAGGGGCCTCCTAAAAGCCAAGCCCATTAAGAATGTCGATGATTAGCCGGCAAATTTCATTGAAGTGAATGCCTGCAGCATAACCGTAATCTTTCTGGTATTTATTCCAGAATCCATTCATTCTTTCGTTGGCAGCAACATCCCGCATCGCATCTCTATAAGCTCTTATAGCCGGTAGGCTGCCCCGTTTCGTTGCCGTCTCTTCTATTGCTTTCTTGAGAATGGCCGAGCTGAGGCGATTTTTATACAACCGATGAAGTATGTAAATGTCATAAAAATCTCTTGACCTGGTATTGGCAATGTTGCGGCTGATAACTGTCTCAATTTTTTCGGCCAGCAAAGTTTCAAGATTATAGGCCATTACCTGTATGCTGCGCTCATCAAATAGCAAATTAAGCCTGTAATCAACGGCTTCAGGGGTTATTTTATCGCCGGCTGTCACGTCCACGAACAGCGGTACACTGATCGGCGGGTAATTGGCTTTCAAACCCACACGAATACCGGGGTAATCATCAGTTTCTCTTATGTCATCGATGCTGCTGATTTCAAATGTCACACCGTCATCTAACCTGACCTGGCAGACTTCTTCAAAAACGAGTCTTATGGTCGTATGCGACAATTCAATCCCTTTTATCGTGGCATCCAGATCCATTGTTGTTCTTGTGTCCAGCCCAACAATGGCACCGATTAAAAAGCCGCCCTTTAGAATAAAGTTTCTTTGGTATTTCGTTAACGTAATTCGTTCCACCAGGCGTTCAAGCATATAGTTCTGCATAACCAGTTGATAGCGCAGAACCGCGAGCGCGGCTCTGCGCTATCGCGCCAGAGTTGAGCTACGCTCGAACGGCTTGCCAGCCGACGCGCTTCGCGCTCTGGCTATCAACCCGTTCGAGCCGAATCGATCTAATGCCGGTTCGCCTTGGCAGGCGCCCCGGATTAGACCGAATCGGCTCAACTCTGGCGCGTTCTGGAATGTGCTTCTCCGCAGCTTTTTTTTTTATAATCGCTTTGAGCTGCATCGGGTTCTTTGTAATCACAGCAGGATCTCCATGTAAGCAAGTATTTTGGGCTTTACTCGCAGCTGTTCAGCATATTGAAGCAGGCGTGAAATGTTTTTTCCCTTTGAAAGCGCGTATCGTTTCATAGCTTGATTCACAATCTGAATGTCACAGCTGTTATTGCCCTTTACAATGTCGCAAAGAGTGCGTTCAAGGTCATAAAGCCGTATTTTGTTGCCAAACGCTGTTTTCCCTTCGACAATTCCAGGTTCATATATGCTTTTAACGACCTTTTTCATTCTGATATTTGTGCTGGCAATAGATTCAGCGTGATAGCCATATGGAAAAGTCATTACAAACCTTGTTGGTGCTCTGTCGGTAAAACCGTGGATATAAAGCGCTGTTTCGTGTGAAAAGATCCCCTTGCTGTATTTGTATTGCAAAAGGAACATTTCATCTTCCCATGCTTCTGGTGCAGCATAAATGCCGCGTTCAACCTTTCGTAAAAGGTTCTTAGCTGTCATCTTACTTAAATAAAGCCGTGGAATCCCGGCGGCACTTACTTGAGCGGTTGTAACAATACCGCTCTGCCGCTCAAGCATGTCTGTTATTGTTTTTATGTAATCCATAAGCTTTTACTCCTGTACCACACAACCACACTCTAAATAATATCAAATTAGCGTGCAGTTGTATATTGTTAGTAACATCTTAAGGCGGCGATCCCGTGCAAACATCTGTTGTGAAGCTGATTTTCTGGCAAGATAAAAAAAGTTTATTTTTCCAGTGTGGGTGAAGACATTTTAGCGTTAGTTAGATTGGCAGCAAATTATTCCCAAAATACGCGCAAATTTCTATTTTGTTGCGGTATTTGTAATTAAGAAAAATTATTCAAGGAGGCACTTAGTAATTGCTGAGGATCTTGCTGCCGGTTTCTACCTGGTCGCTGAAAAAGAACCTTTTAATGTCGGCCGGCGTCGAATTCAGATCTTCAAGATCAGATGGCACCGATAGCGTCCATTCAACGCGTTTTGGCATTTCAGTGGTCTTTAAAGAAACCCTTCTTAGCCAGACCCCGCCGGCAGAGAGCCATGATGGCAGCATAAAATCGCTTTCGAGCAAAAACATGTAAGCGAACTCATCGATCAGCAGCACTTTTCTTTCGGCCGACATTGCCAGCACCCTGATTTGCGCGGTATGCAGTTCGCCAGTACGAAACATGGCAAAAGGCGGCTTATTCTCGTCACGCCAGATATATTCAAGCCTGAGCGGCTTGACCAGATCAAGCCAGATGCCGGCCGTCGCCGAACCAGACTGCGCGAACATCGCGTCACTCTCAGCCCAGACGAACCTTGTCTGATCAAGCATGCCCACCGCACTTTTGAGTTCGGCGGCCGCCGATGCCGACACAACCGCATCGGGGCTGATACCCACCAGCCATGGCGTTTTTTGATCTGGCAGCTTCTGATCAGCCAGCTCTTTGATAAAACTCGCCAGCCCATCGGCACCGCACAGCTCATCACGTGTTTCGGTGACCGGGCGCCAGAGATGAACGTAATCAGAGCATGGCCAGCCCGGCACACTGGCCAGAGCCAGCAGCAGAACCAGCCATGCTCGTAATGAAAATCTTGTCATCTCAGAAATTAGAATTTTTCTTGTCGAGTACCCTGATTTCCATGGTCGCGGGGCCAACCACAATGCCGAACTTGACGGTGCGCTTATTCGGCGCAGCCTTGCCCGCAAAATCCATGGCGTTGTCTTCAGCAGTCAGAGTTACATCATAAACGCCCGACTTCTGCAGCAGCAGGCGAACTTTCTGGGTTGTGCCTGAATTTTCAGAGATCTGCGCCGGAGTGCCTTCACTGTAGAGACCCGTCGGCCCATTAACTGTAATGGTCGGTACCACGGTGTCTGAAACCTTGATGTTATCACTGGCACGAGCTTCCATGAAGATTTCCATGCCTTCCTGGATAATCGGGGGATGATAAGCGCCTGCAAGTTTTGCCTTCAGCCCGCACGGAATGCCCATCAGATCATTAAGCGACGGGTAACGCCCGTCTGCCTTTACTTCCCACAGCGAGAGGTCGTTCGGCAGTTTGCCATACCACGGGAAACCGGTTTCGGCTTTCCACGGGTTTTTGACCAGATATTTTGCGATGTCGAACGGCTGCAGTTCGTCAAACGACTTGATATAATCGACGGTTTGGCTGTAAACCATTGGCAGCAGCGTATCACGCACCCAGACATTGCCCAGATGCATTCTGACGCTCTGAAATCCTGAACTGTCAACGGCCTGAAACATCAGACCATAGCCCGGGTGGTTGGCAATCAAGGCGCCGGGCGAGTTGTAGGTCGGGCTGTTGTTGGCCATATCGATGGGCCAGCGACCCGGGTCAGTCATAAAATCACCTGCCACACCGTTCTGCAGGTGATCCCAGTCGCTGACGTTGAAAACATAAAGAACATAGCTGCTGGTATCGCCTGACTTGTAGGGCTGCGGCTTGCGCATCACCTTATAAGTGAGGTTGGGTGTCCAGGCGGTGGTGATGTCGGCAACCGTCGACAGGCCCGGGCTTGAATAGTGTTTGTCTTCGGCTGTTCCGGCGTAGGTGGCCGTCACCAGATTCTTCGGGAAAATCTCTTTGCCCGAACCGCGCTCAAAGAAAAAGGTCGCCGTCTGGTTGGTGCCACGATTATGCAGGCGGTCGGTCGCTGCAACCGGGGCCACTGCAGCCATGTTGGCGTAGATATTATTGTCTTCGACCAGAATCGAGAAACTGGCCGGATTTGTATAACCGCCATGCGAAAGGCTCTGG
>DAOPYA010000008.1:0-67552 GCA_035352635.1 Candidatus Rifleibacterium sp. | reverse complement strand
GCCGATCAAGACAGTTTTATCGTTAAGCAGAATACGCTGTTGACTCTGCTCAACAGCACCAATGGGAGCTGCATTCAATGCAGCAACCACAAGCATGGCCACCGCGAGTCGCTTATATAACATTCATTACCCCCTCGCAAGAAAACAAAAGAGCAATTTCTCGCAATATGTTTGTAATTTTAACAAATTTTTAGGTCATTGACCAGACGGCCTGGTTAAAATATAATGCTCTGGTGAAATAAAAACTCAGGAGGACTAAGAGTATGACCAAGCTTCATAATGTCTACAAGTGTGAAATCTGCGGGAACATCATCGAAGTAGTTCATCCAGGTGCTCCAGCTCTGGTTTGCTGTGGCATGGAAATGAAATTCATGGAAGAAAAAACCGCTGACTCGACCGTCGAAAAGCACGTTCCGGTTATCGAAAAAACAGCCCATGGCATCAAAGTTAAGGTTGGCAGCGTTCCGCACCCCATGGATGAAAAACATTTTATCGAATGGATCGAAGTTCTGGCCGGCAATCAGAAACATGTCAAGTTTCTGAAGCCAGGCGAACCTGCTGAAGCTGAATTCAGCATCAAATCTTCACCGATAACTGTCAGGGAATATTGCAACATTCACGGTCTCTGGAAAAACGAAGCCTAGAATCACGAATTAACCCTCCCTTGATGACCGATGACCAGCCATAAGTTAATAAGCACACAAGAGGCAGGGCAAACCCACAGGGAAGGGGATTAAAACATGCGCGATATCATCTGAAAATGGTTCTGTTCAGTTTCCAACGCTCACCCGCTGCCCTGTTCGGTGGCGGGTGTCTGCTTTTTCGGCATCTGGTTCGCCATAAACCTTAACCGGAAAATTTAAGGCCAGCCCCATTGTTTTACCCGAAGGGTCAGCTCCGAACATTTTCAAACTGCCACCGGCAGGCAGCCCGTCATCATGCACAAACAAGTTTTCGAGACTGCCCTGCATTTTCCAGGGGTTTCCCCGGGCATCCCAGCTGTAGGCATAAAAACTGCCGGTAAGTGGCCCGGTTCTCGTGAACTGGGCTCGGATATGAGTGCGACGCCGACTTCGGCCATCAAATACCAGATCCAGATAGATTGCGGTTTCAATTGGCTTTATCCAACCGTTTACCCGGTTATCGAAATCGCCAAAATGCCTGTATTCAACGGCATCATGCGACCGATCGCGCATAATACGATCATTTGAGGAAGCCGCAAACCTTGAAGGCACCGGGTAACCACGGAAGCCGAAAATATCAGCACAAACCCGCCCGGTTAATTGAATACGCCTTAATTCATCGGCGCTTTCAGGCTTATCAACGATGGTTCGCATTGTTTTTAGGGAATGCAACAAGCGTTTAACTTCTTTCGCCAGCCTGGTATCAATCAACTGCATAACCTTGTTCTCAGAGCCTGGCTTAACGGCAAAATCCTGCCTGAATTTTGCGGCATCGGGCACATCGGCAGCGCCTGAAACATCAGTGACAGCTGGCGGCGGAGGCGGAGTAATCTGGCCGGCAGTCAGCGGCAGGATTGGGGGCGGCGGCGGTGGAACAAACGCTGGAGCGACAGACAGTGACTGACTTGCCGGCACCGGCGGCGCCACAGTTTGGCTTTCGGCAGACGCCACAGGCTGACCCGGCGGGTTATAAGACTGATTCAACTCTGCCTGGGTTGGAGGTGGCGGCGGTGCCATTGATGGTTCCATGGCCGGCAAGGAAAAACTGTAGCCAGGTGGCGGAGGGGGCGGAGCAATGGTTCCCTGGCTCAACAGGGGGTAGTCATCACTACCGGCAGGCTGCGCGAAAGCCATAGAGCCACCGGATGCAATCATACAGGCAAACGATAATAACATGATGCGATTTTTCATAACTTCCCTGCTCCTCCTGATACTGCGGCGGAACTGCTGGAACCCTCGTTAACAGCCCGACAACTCCAAACAGTTCCTGCAGGAAGAAGAAAGTATCAAAATTTTATCAATAGTCAATGATAATCATTGAATAAACTTGATTTAAATCAATTATGAATGAAAATGTGATTCAATTCGCCACATTCGCCGGCATGGTTCCAAAAACCCGAATTAGAGCTATTGAAGCGGTACAATCGCAGCGTTAAAATTGCCCTGTTCAAATTACAGAAACACCTAAGCCGTAACGGCAGCCACGCTCAGTCTCCGCCTTTTTATCCCAATGCTTACCCTCCCATTGCCCCGAAAGGAAAATAATGATTCATCCCTGGACAGAACTCCGCTTTATCAATGAAGAGGTCGGTTATGGCGTAGTCGCCACCAGATTTATCCCCAAAGGAACCATAATCTGGGCTTTTGACAAGCTTGACCGGGAATTCACTCCGAATCAGATTTCGCAGCTGGCACCAATTTACAAAGATATTCTGACCAAATATTGTTACCGCAACAGCAAGGGGCATCAGGTTCTCTGCTGGGACAACGGCCGCTATCTCAACCACAGTTTTCATTCAAACTGCATGACTACTCCGTACAACTTCGAAGTTGCCATTCGCGACATTCAGAATGGCGAAGAACTGACCGATGATTACGGGTTTCTCAACATTGAAGAACCCTTCAGGGGCATCGAAGAAGGCACCCGCCGCAAAATCGTTTACCCGGATGACCTGGTAAGATATCACAAAGCCTGGGATAAACAGCTGATCAAGGCAATTAAACAGATAAACAAGGTCGATCAGCCACTGCAGCAACTCCTGACCCAGGAAACCTGGGAAAAAGCCATTGCCATTGCTGAAGGCCGTGAAGAAATGGATTCGATTCTCAATTGCTATTATGACGAACATGGCATTCTTCCTCACGATTACAAGCCAACCAGCATGATGGTTTCAGAAATCCCGCAGCGCAACCACGACACCCAGTCACGGCATCGCCACCATCACCAGAAGTAAACCGAAAGCCCCCCGCAATGCGGGGGGCTTTTTTATTTGAAAATCCGTTTTATCTGGTGCGCTTTCCCGCCTGTTTTTTGGCAGTTTTCAGCGCACCGGCAAAGCCCTTATCTGGCGCGGGCAACTGCTGGGTCGGCACCACCGGCGCATCGGGTTGATCAGAGGGTCTTATTAATGCCTGTGGGGTATTTGCTGCCACTGCCGGTTGGCCAGTGTTTTTAACAGCACTGTCGCCTGCGACCTGGCTTGAGTCGGCTATAACCGGCGCCACATGGGTTTTTCGCCGTTTAATTGCGTCAAGCAGCAACCCCAGAAAAGCAGTGCGGCGTTCGGCGACTTCAAGAACAAAAAGCAGCAGGGCCAGAAACAGCAAGCCTCCTGAGAGGTCGCGAAATTGAATTCTGGCAGGCATTGAAACCCATGCCTGCCCGAGGTCTATAACTTCGCGGCCACCGGAAATAGCAGCGAGATCTTTCAACTCGCCAAGACCATCGCGATGCCTGGCCGGTGCAAATTCAGGGCAGTATGGTTGGCACACAGGGTTAAGGCGCTTTTGAAGCTTTCCGGAGCGGATCACCCCGGCAATAACCTCATCGCCATGCACAATAACCTCAGCAGCGAGACTATCTGCAGAAACCCATTGCATCTGCATGGTTGTTTTTTCAGAAGCGAGGCCTTCAGAGCTGCGCAGAATATCGATATCCGGGTTCTCGCGAAAGGGTTCGCGTTCGCGTTCAGGGTCGAGAGAAATTTCGGCACGCCAGACTCCGTTGCTGATCTGTGGCGTTATCGTCATTTCGCCAAGGTTAAAGCGGTCATCAAAAGCTACCCAGTTACAAACACCAGTCAGCAGACTGGCCGCCGCCGGTTCAGCAGCAAAACGGCCAGCCTGCTCGCCGTCCGCAACTCCGGTATAACAGGCAACCCGGCCCAGGCCAATCTGCCAGGCAGCCAGCACCGGTGCGGCGTTTTCATCAACAGTTCTTACTGCGAGAAATGCTTCAGGCTTCACATAGCACAAATTATAAGCGCCGAGCGCCGATTTAAATGAGATTTCTTTGCCGGTGAAGCGGTTGGAGGCGGTGAGAGATTCAATCTGGGTATCTGCTTCGATAAAGGTGCTTCGGGCAGCCACAAAGGTATCTTGCGAGAACAATCGTGGCAATTCTTCGGGTTCGCGGGTAAAAAATATGCGCCCTTTGCCGGCAGCGGCAATCTTTTTGAGCAGATTGGCATCAGAATCGCCCTCGGTGCCAAGGCCGATAACACTGAGGGTCAGGCCGGCGCCGGTGGCCTTGTCGAGGAGTTCCCAGTAGCGGCCGGGTTCTTCAGAATCAGAGGCATCGGCAAAAAGAATAATGTGCCGTGTCTGGGCTTCTGCGCCAAGCAGCATCTCAACTGCCTTGCTGACTCCACTGTAAACGTAGATTCCCCCACCCGATGACTCAACCCTGAGAATCTGCTCGCGCCATCTGGCTTTTTCCTGAAGGCGCTGCAGGGGTACAATCACATGGGGCTCGGTGTCTACCGCCAGCAGGCCGAACTCATCAAAGGGTGACAAAAGATCAAAAGCATTGGCTGCGGCAATATTGGCCAGATCCATTTTGGTTCGGTCGCCACGAACTGGCGCTGCCATGCTTCCCGAGCGATCAAGAACGACCATCAGAGCCAGAGCCAGCTTTCGGTGCTGACTTCGTAATTCAAGTGATACTGGCATCACCGGTTCGAGCGGCGATTGATAATAACCGCCATTACCATAAGAGTTTTTTCCGCCGGTAATGACGAGACCACCCCCAAGATGACGCACCCAGGCACTCAGCATCTGCATGCCATGCATGGTAATACTGCCGGCCGCCACGTTTTCAATTACCACGGCCGAGAAACCGGCCAGGTATTCAATGCTCCAGGCAATTTTTTGCGGCTCGACAAGTTCGACACGGGCCCCTGACTTCTGCAAAAGTGAAAACATTGCGGAGTGCTGCCCGGCAATAACCAGAACAGGTTTTTTGCCAATTATCTCGCTGATTGCGCGTGCTTCATTGTTTTCGGCGACCGGGTCTGGCCCGGCCGGGGTTACATGCAACCTGAACTTGATAACTGCAGCCTGCGGCGCGAGCAGACTGAAAACCATGGAGTTATTTCCGGCCTTCAGGCGACGCGGGTAACTGGCAATCTGGGTCTCGTCACTGAAAAGCGCCACCTGCGCCTGTTGCTCAACAGGCGAGAAAACTTCGGCATTGGCAATGAAGGCTTCGCCCGGATTAAGTATTCCGGGCACTGCAAATGAAGTTATTGCCATGTCTCCTGATAAGTCGCGTGCCAGCCAGCGAAAATCGATGGGAATATTGCGGCCGGCTGCCTGAAAAGCCGCCAAACGCGGGTCGACACCGCTCCACAGACCATCAGAAATAACGAGCACCCGGCCTGGCATGTCGGTTGGCATCATGGCAAGCGCACGGCGAACGCCTTCATCAAGCCTTGACGCAGTGCGGCTAAGGTCACCGGTGAACCCGGAAAAAGCACTTCTGGTCGGCGCCATTTCAACCCTGGCCTCTTCGGCAAACGTTACCAGGCCGAGTCTGGCGCCTGGGGGCATTTCATTTTTGAGTAACAGCATGCTCTCATTAATACGCTGGTCTGCAACCGTCGGCATTGACAGGCTGCGGTCGGCAACTACCACGATAACGCCTTCCCGGCCGGGAAGACGCAATTGCAGGCCGGAAAGCGCGAGAATGACCAGAACAATCACCAGCACCCGCAAAACGAGCAGGCGTATTGAAAGAGGCCTGAAATACCAGACCAGCCAAAGGGCGGGCAGGGAAAGAATCAGCCAGTGATACTCAGAAAGAAGCATCAGCCGCCCTCCTTCTGGTTGCCAGCCATTGATGCAAAGCCATCAGACAGAGAGCCGGCAGAATGAACCACCAGCGAACGTCAGCAAGTTTCTGCATTGCGTCACCGGGCAGCGGCATTGCAGGAACCGGTGACCAGCCCGCCCGGGTCATATCTGATTCGGCAGCAGAACAAAGATTGATGGCGAGCGGCCATGATGCGTCAGCTGCCTTGATTTCGTAGATACCAGCCCTGGAAGTCTGAAAAACAGCCTGATGACGCCAGACCGTGGCATCTTCGACCTTTCGCCCGGCCTGGTCATAAAGTGCGGCCGAAGTGGCTTCAGGAGGCAAAGAGCAGGTAATTACCGCGCCGCTGCGGAAATTTGCGGTAACCGGGCCGGGATTATGCTGTTGACGCCAGTTGAGAAGGTTCCAGAACAGCACCGGCCAGATGGGGCTTTTTTGCAGATCTGAGTATTCAGGCACCAGATTCAGACTGACAAGCAACTGCTGCGATGGTTCGCCACGCACGGTCAGCAATGGAATTGCCGCCGCGGTCATCAGAGGTATGCCGGCAGTAGCAAAACCAGGATCTATTGCCCAGGCTGCCTTTAATGCCGGCATACCCGCCGTCAGCGGATGTTCCTTATCGACGGCAACCACCCCGGAAAAAGCTGCCGTCTGCGAAGCCACGGGCAGATAGAGCTGCCAGAGTCGTTCAGCAGGGGCGAGGAGTTTTGCATCGGTAATGAGCAATTGCGCCGAGGTGGCAACAAGCTTGGCCAGGCCCGCCGCCATAACTGCTTTTTCGACCAGGCTTTTGAGATAAGCTGATCTGAGACTTATTTCGACCTCAACAGGGTCAGGCCTGACCGGTAAAAGCCAGGCAGAATTGTCAAAAGCAACCGGGTCATTGTTGATACGCACCTGCACCGGAGCCGTAACATCTTTGAGAACAAAACGTCGGCGAATAGTGCCTTTGGGGGGAAGCATCTCTGCGAGTCGTTCAATCGGCTCGCCACGGCCGGCAATAAGAACCTCGGCGTCAATACTGGCCGGTTGAGAAGCAAAATTGCTGAATTCAACAAAACAGCGATCAACCGTTCCGAGGGCATAGCGGCTGACAGCAGTAACCGCCAGATTGGCGACTGGTTTGCCAAACGCCAGCCAGCCTGCTTTTCCAGAGTAATCGCTGAGCGCCTGATGGTCAGTGAGAACAAAGGTGTGACTTTCGGCGCTCAGGCTTTCGGCCACATAGCGCAGGGCTTTGAAAATATCTGCCGACGCCGAGTTACATCGCCAGTTACCGACCATCATCGCGGCTTCATTTCCTGGCATATCCTGACGACCGAGCACTTCTGGCTGAACCCCGGCTTTTATAAGGGTAAATCGGAAAGCCGGCCGCGAGAAAAAAACTTTTTCGAGGCAGGCAAGCGCTTTGGCCCGGGGGCTTTCGGGTTCATTTACGGCCATCGACAGAGAATCATCGAGAATCAGAGTCACGGGAATAAGCTTTTCACCACTGATAGAACGAGGATTCGCAGCTGCCAGAACCAGGAGCACCAGTATGACAATTTCTATAAACATGATCAGGGGAGCTTGCAGCCTGGTAAGGCGCCGCCCACCTTCAGCAGCCTGTTTCGCCCGGCCAAAAAACATCAGTGACGAGACCTGAATTGTGCGTGAACGGCGTCTGAAAAAATAGATGCCCGCGAGCACCAGCGTGGTCAAGAGGCCCCAGAATGCCGCCGGACTCATGAAAAAAGGCATTATCGGCTCCTGGTCATGAGAATTTCGTTGCGCAGCAGTTCGGCCGGAACAAAATCATGCAGAAAATTCTCGGCAACACACTGGCAGAAAACCGCCCCGGCACGGGTGCAACTTTTCTTCCAGTCTTCCTGGTGTCGGGTAAAATTGCTGCGATACTCGCGCAATAAAGCCTCTTCAGCCACAAGTTCCACGGTTTCGCCGGTCTCAGAATCAACGAGCCTGACATTGCCGGCCAGTTCAGGGTCGATATCGTGCCCGGCCAGCAATTGCACGACTACCAGCAAGGCGGCATTTTCAGATAACTGGCGCAAAACAGCCTGGGGTTCCTGGTTCCAGAACAGGTCGCTGATTAAAACCCTGACGCCTGAAGTTCGCAATGCGGGAGGAAAACTGACAAGTGTCTGACCGACGTTGCCGGGGTAGTTGCATTCGGCATCAGGCCATTCACAGACTGGCAGTGCCGCTGGTTCGACGCGGCGGCATCTGTCCCCGGCAAGCCAGCTTGAGACTGTATAACCGGCATTAACTGCGGCGATTCTCAGCAACGCAGCAAGAGCAAAAAGGCCTTCTGCCTTGCGACTGTTTTCGAGAGCCATCGAAGCGGAAGTATCGAGCAGCAGATCAAGATGAGGGGCCACTTCTTCACGATACAGTTTAACGGTCAGTCGATCTGAGCGGGCCATGGCGTTCCAGTCGATATGCCTGATATCATCGCCCGGCTGGTATTCACGATGGTCGAGAAACTCAAGCGAGTTGCCGGTATTTCTGCCGAAGCGGTTACCGCCCTGCATTCCTGAAAAACGCGATGAGACGTTGAGATAAAACTTCTGGCCAGCCAGTTCAGCGGCATCCAGAGATTTACGGTGGCGCTCATCCATTCTGGTCGCCTGCCTTGAAAAATTCGTTAAGCTGTCGCTTCAGCCATGGAAGGTTGATAAACACAGCTCCTGCGGCCAGCAGCATGCCAAAAGCCTGGGCTGCGTCACTCCGGTCTCGCGACAGGGCAATAAAGGGATTACCAAGCAAAAACAGTTCGTAATCCGAACCGGTCACCGCCCAGATAAACATTGGCACCACCGAACAAAAGGCAGTAACGAGGAACATGATGATCCAGGTGTTGCGGATATCAACCAGGCTGCTGAAAAACAAGCGACGGATATAGGAAGCAAGCAGACCATAGCCAATGCAATAGCCCAAAAATGAAAGTATCGCGACAGTTGCATCTGGAAGGTCACCTGTTTGATGAAGCCCGAGGGCACGCGGGAAAAAATTCATGGTAAGCAGAGTAATCAGCATGATCAGGACTACCCATGCAAGGCCACCGGCGGAACCACTGTAGAACAAAAAAGCCAGTCGTTTTTTCAGGGGATTAGCGGGGATTTCGCGGGCAACTCTTTCAGACAAAGAATCGCGCTCAGATACGGCAACCATGGTCGCCAGAACCAGCCCCACACATATTAGCGCCGCCCAGGAAACGAGAAATTTGCCGGAATTTTCTTGAATAGCCCAGAGAAGCGAGAGAATGAGCGAACCGAGCCAGATAAACAGCCCGCATTTTCTGACCGGAAGCATGCGGTTAGCCCCGGCCGGTGCTATGATCGACGCCGCAGCGCGGTAGAAAAAAGACACCGCCGCCAGACAGAATAAGATTACGGAAACAATCAACAGCCCGGCATGTGAAGAGCCCATGAAGCGCCCGGGGCCATACTGAACCATTTCGGCACCAGTGCCTGAGATAGCAAAAAAAGCCATCATCTGAGCCATGCCACCGATGGCACGAAAAGCCTTATTCGACTGGGCGTCATGCGCCAGGGCCGCAAAACAAATCTGCCCCATCGCACCGGCAGCGCTGATCAGCAGAGCAAAGAAGAGAGTCAAAAAAGTCAAAGGCATATCGACGCCGCTGAGAAAGAAGGTCATGGCCATGAACGGGGCAAAAGCGCTGAAAAGTAGCAAAATAAAAACCATCGCCGCGTAGAACTTGCCTTTGATAATGGTTTCAGGGGTTATTGTGGTTATGAACAGCAGTTCGTCGGAGCCATCGTTGCGTTCGGTTGAAAATTTGAAACCATTTTGAATCGGAATCAGCACAAAGCTGGCAAAAAACAGGATACCGAAAAGGAAGGCCAGGGTCTCGCCGCCAATGCTTCGACTGCTCATTCCGCGATCAGCGATTGAAAGACTGAGAACCGCGCACTGAAAAGCGAGAAACAGAAGCAGCACGCCCCAGAAAAATTTGCCCCTGACTACCTGGCGCAGTTCTTTGACGATAATCGGGTTAAGCAGGTCATCAAAGCGGTTATAAAGAGTTTCCATCATTGTCATTGCACTTCGCCCCGGGTAATATTCATAAAAACCGACTCAAGGTTCTGTTGCTTGAACCTGAACTCAATCAAACGATGATTTGCAGCAATAATACGGTTGAGCAGTTCACTGGCATCTTCATCCTTGCCTGAATAATCACACTCAAGATTGCGACCGTTCAACACGAGGCCGCCAACACCAGGTTCAAGAACCAGAAACCTGCTTAGAGCTTCAAGGTCAGAAATCGGCCTGATAATGAGGCGGCGGGCCGCCTGCCCATGATTGGTCACCTCTTCGATAGTACCAAATTTCAGCAGCATTCCCTGTTCGATAATCAGCGCTGAAGTGCAGATCTCGGCAAGCTCGCTGAGAATGTGCGAACTGATGAGAATACCTTTGCCTTGCCGCGATAAAACGCGCAACAGTTCGCGCAGTTCAATACGCGCTCGCGGGTCTAGGCCGGCAGCCGGTTCATCCATGAGCAGAAACTGCGGATCGTTGATCAGCGCCCTGGCAATCGAGACCCGCTGCTTCATACCCTTTGAGAGCGTTACAATAAGCTTTTCGCGGATGCCGGTCAGGTTGGTGAATTCTTCAAGGTCATCAATCAGGCCATGACGACGCGCCGAGGGAATTTCGTAGGCCCGGGCAAAAAAATCGAGATATTCATGCACGCTCATATCATTGTGCAGCGGCAGTGAATCTGGCACAAAGCCGATGCAGGCACGGGCAGCCTCGGGGTGGATCGTGATGGATTGGCCATCAATACAAACCGCTCCCGACGAAGGATCTTCAATGGTGGCCATAATTCTCAGGGTGGTGGTCTTGCCGGCGCCATTCGGGCCAACAAACCCGGTAATATCACCGCTGCTGACTCTGAAGGTCAAGTCCTTGACTGCCTGAGTGGTCGCAAAATTCTTGCAGAGATTCTCAACTGTGAGCATCATGAGCCGGGTTCCTCCCTGAGGATGCCAATAATAGCGGCCTCTTCGCTGACAACAGCTTCGGATTCTATTGCCTGACGCAGGAATGGTGATTGTTTGAGAGAAGCAACATAGGTGCCCGGGCGCAGATATTCTTCGGGCAAAGCCGTCAAATCAGAGATCTTTCCGAACCAGTGTTCATTAAAAATTGTGGCGGGTGAAGAAATGATCTCAGTCGACTGCATCGACGGTTCAGGCTTTAATTCTGCCGTATTGCCCGCTGCCAGATTTTTGAGCGAATAAATCTTGCCCGCTCGGGTCTTGATGAAAAGCTTGTCGATGTCAGCGCCAAGGCCATTCATCAACTGCAGGCGACCATCGCGCATTGAGAGCGTCACCCTCTCACGACGTGTTTCGACCGAGCGCAAATGCAGATAACGAGGTATTTTAGGTTTGATCCAGCCATCGGCGAGGTGCTGGTCTTCATCAAGAACAATGTATTTGCCGGCGTCGTTAGAACGGTAATCATCTCGTGACATGTGATAAACTTCGGTCTGCATTGAAAAATGAAGGCCTTCAGGGCGACTGCGTGCCGAAAAAATTCCATAATTACAAAGGGAAACGGCACGACTTTCGCGTTCATCAAGCAGGGTGAGGGTCTGACGCTTGACCAGCAATGTCGAGCTTTCGAAAACCAGATAATATGAGTAAATAAAACCACAGCAGATCAGTGAAGCTACGGGCACGGTCAGAAACACAAGAATGCGCCGACCCATGCGATAAAGCACGAAAACATTGACCGGGCCGATCAACAGGGCAAAAAGATAAATCACCACCATCAACCAGCGTGCTGAAAGGGTCTCAAGTTCACTAGCCTCAAATGGAAACGGAGAGCGCATCTTGATAGATGTATCTGAAAACAGGCTACAGATTTCAATTTCTGGGGTTATAGTCCCACCGATTACTGAGGGGCGGTGCGCGGAATGTTTGCCGGGAGCAAGGCTTTCTATGGAATTATCAGGAGCCTCAGGCCGTTCTTCAGTCTGTTCAGGCAGCTTCAGAATATCATTTTTTAGAAGCAACACCCGGCCAAACCCCCCGTCAAAAAAGGTTGCCGCATCATCATCGCTGACTCTGGTGAAGTCAGCCGGCATGAGAGTCTGACCGATGACCATCAGCACTCCGCCGGCTCTGATGTAATCAAAAATCGCCTGTTTGACCGGTGCCGGCATTTTATCGATGGTTTCAGAGCGAAAAACCAGAATATTGAACTGCGAAAAACCAAGCCAGTTGTGAAAAAGCTGCGCAAGACTTCCGTCGAAGTGGTTGAGTTCAAGCCCCTTCGCGCCGTAAGCACCAGTTGCTCCAAACGTAAGATCGAATTCATTTTTGGAAATTTTTGAATCGACCAGTGCCTGGGTTTTGCCGTAATAGTCTCGATAAGAGCGATAATACTGCCAGAGCGTTTGTTCAAGGCTGTAGCCATCGACTTCAACCTGCAAACCCGGGGTTGAAAAGTCAGACTTAGGAAACAGCAAGGATTCTTCGCGGGTTTCCTGGGGCTGTATGGTAAAACTACGACTCACCTGCTGGAGATCGCGCGCATAATCAGCACGCATAAAAAACCTGATCTGCCGCGCCCGGGGCGAGCTATTGGCTACAATTACCCGAATGTAACAATAGCCAAAAAAAGAGCGATTGTCGATATCCGGCACCATTGAAAAGCGCAGCCCATCATGAGTAATAGACTCGGCTGCCCCCAGAATAGTGCTCTGGGTGAGGATTAACAAAAACAGCAGTATTTTCAGGTTGCTTTTCAAGAGTTTTCGGTCACCGTCCTGACTCCGTCGGTAAATTCAAGATCAGTTTCGCGAATAGACTTGAGAAGAATATTAAGCAGGTTCCCGCTTGTCATTCCTGCAAATCGGGCCTTGTAGTTAAGCAAAACCCTGTGGTTGAGCGCCGGCACAAAAACTTCCCGAACGTCTGCAAAGCCAACGGAGGGGCGCCCGGCCAGCAACGCTACGCCCCTGGCCGCTTCAGCCACTGCAATTGCTGCACGGGGTGAAGCTCCGTAGTGAACGAATTCACCTATCTGAGGCAAAGAGCCAGAGGCCGGGTCAGTGGCATGCACGAGGCGAGCGATATAATCGGCAACTGCACCAGGCAGATAAATTGCATTCATGACCGCAAAAAGACTGGCGAGATCGGCAGCACCAAGCGAAAATTCTGGAACCGGGGGTTCACCATGCCTGCGCGAGGTAATTATCTCACGCAGAGTTTCGCTGCTGGCTGCGCCCACCTCAAGTTTGAAAAGGAAACGGTCGAGCTGGGCCTCGGGCAACGGGTAGGTGCCTTCGAGTTCGATGGGGTTTTGCGAAGCAAGAACAAAGAATGGGTCTGGCAGGCGGCGGGTAGTACCAAGAAGGGTCACCGATTTTTCCTGCATCGCCTCAAGCATGGCTGACTGGGTTTTTGGTGAGGCGCGGTTAATTTCGTCGGCGAGCAGAATATTGGTAAAAACCGGGCCAGGCTGAAAAACCATCTCGCGCTGGCCAGTGCTGTTCTGCTGAAGAATATGCGCCCCAAGAATGTCACCGGGCATCAGATCAGGTGTAAACTGCACCCGACTGAACTGCAGGCTGAGAAGCTGGCCCAGGGTTTTGATCAACGCAGTTTTGCCGACTCCCGGCAACCCTTCGAGAAGAATGTGCCCCTTGCTGAGAATGCCGATAAATACAAGCCGATGCAAAGCCGGTCGACCGATCAGAATGCGATCGAGTTCAGCAAGAACCTGATGAGCCTGGCGTGAAGCCTGTTCGAGATCGTGCGGCGCGATCAGCTTCTTCGGGTCATTCATAGATCAACTCCTGTTTCAGGGGGCTTCGTGATTGAAATATTTTTTTACGGCACTGCGATGTTTCGGTAGAATTATACCAGATTCCCCACTGCTGTCAGCAGGTTTCTGCCAGACAGTCGAAGCAGAATTGCCATGCGACACAGATGTTTCGGTTTGGGGCGCCGAAATACTCACGCCAATAGAGACCGACTGCTCAAGAGCGCTGGCATTCGGGGGCGGCAGCGCCTCATCGATAAATTTGACGTTGTGCTCAGAACTGCGCCGGTCGAAATTGACTGGCCCAGTGCCACCGCCGCGGCCGGCCTGGCCACTGGCTCCGGTTCCTTCATCATTGCCGCTGAGAGCCGTGCCATTCTGCTGAGCGTCAGAGCCTTGACCCGAACCTTGCTGACCGGACGCCCCCTGGCCAGAACCTTCTTTGCCTGAACCGCCCTGATTGCAGCTCCCGGTTGATGGAACGCGTAAAAGCTCTGTATCAGCACCAGGCTCAAAATCAGACTCATCAGCTGGCCTTATTTTTCCGGCTTTTGCCAGTTCTTCGAAAGTTTTTTGATCAATCAGGCGGGCATTCGCAAGTCGCTCGGCACGGAAAGCAGCTTTTTCGGCTTCTTTGCGAAAATGTTCACGTAGCTCCTTTTCGGCCTGGGCGGCGGCTTCTCTTGAACCTGGGCCGCCGGCGGCAGTCTGATCAAGCGCCCGCTGCATATTCTCGGGAACCTTGCCGGCAGTGGATTTTTCGAGGGTGCTGGCAATTTGCCGGGCCAGAGCCTGGGTCGGCAATGCATCGCCCGAACCAGATCGCGCAGAGTCGGCCAGTTGATCGGCAAGCGACTGAAGACGGCTCATAGCGTCAATTTCGGTGGCCATCTCGTGAACACCTGCAGCAGCACGTTTTTTAAGCCGGTCTTCAAGCTGGTCAATTGCTTCAAAGGTCGAAGCGGGGTCTTTGCGGTCTGAGCCTTCGATAATGCGTTCGAGACCCTGCTGCAGCTCTTTTGCTTCGTCAGGGGCAAGCATACCTGCTTCAGCCAGAGCAGTGATCTGTTCTTCAAGCTTTTGTTGGGCTTCATTGAGATCAAGGTGCGGGTTCAAGGCCAACTGGCCTGTAATCACAGGGATTTTCAGGCAGAGAATCACGAAAATAATAGATAAAACCAGCGAGAATAAAGGCCGACCGGCCAGAATCTTTATTTCAGGCACACGGATATGCGACGGAAAAGACCCTGACCAGGCAAAATCACCGGTTTCGTGTGTGGCAAGCAGCAGACCGCCGCCGCGATTATGACTGTCAATAACCGCTAACCAGTCACCGGTGCCCGAAATGCGACGCCTGACCAGCAAAGCAGCCACCAGCAACGAGATCGGCAGACCAGCCAGAGCAAAGCCGGCATATTCAAGCTCTGCCAACCCGGCCTGACGGCAGATCAAAAACACCAGACCGGTGAGAAAATTCCAGGCGGTCATCAGCCAGAGCGACGCAAGAATTGCCGCCCAGGTACCGTAACGCCACCTGAGCGCCTGCGCTGCCCGTTCCAGGTTATCTCTGCCTGAATGCATACCAGGGTGACCCGATCTTGTTGATCATTTTTAAAAGTTGAGCCAATTCAACCGCCCGGCAAACCAGCACAAAATTGGCAATAAACTCTTTCGCAAGTTTAAAGATAACCTTTTCGAGAAAAAGACGCCAGCCGCTCCAGGTTTTTTATCTGTTCAAATTAACCGACAATCTGTTAGATTGGTAGCATGCAAACAAGGCAAATCAGTGTCGAAATTTCTCAAGAAACCTACAGCCGCCTGCAAAAGGCCGCTGAAGACGCAAAAACCAGCCCCGAAGCCATGGCAACCGATCTGATCACCAGAGCGCTGCAAACGGTTGTGTCAGAGCAATCTACCATTCAATTTCCCGGGGTTGCCCTGATCAAAAACAACTTTTCATTGCCGGCAACCCCGGCCAGCAGCAGCGAAAGCGCCAAAGCACCTGAACTTAACGCTGTTCCCGCAACCACTCAACAATTCCCACAGCTCAGCAAGCCCATGAGCGCCAGACCCATCACACCAGAAGCCATGCAGCGGCGACTGCTGCTCGAGACCCGAATACGTGAACTGTCGCTGCTCATTGACACCGCCGAGCCTGATAAAAAAGAAGATTACCTGCTGCAATACGCCATGCTCGCAGCAGAACTCGATTCAATCATTTAAATACCCCGGAGACCCACCCATGCCAAGAAAAAACCGCTACAAACAACTCTGCGAAGCCTATGACCGTGGCGTAACCGAATGCAGCCAGTATCAGCAGGAATGCCGCGAATTCGTTCATGATATTCGCTCGGCCATCGCTGAGAGCTTGAACTGCCCTGAAACCAAAGTATTCATGTTTCCACCAAGCTCTGGGTTCGTTTATAACAGCCAATCTTTGCAGGGCGACGCCCTTGATACCGAATTCGGTGAAAACGGCACCGCTGCCATCGGTTTTGCAATCAATGTTAACGATGCCGCCCTGCAGGAAAAGTTTTTCACCTTCATGATCGTCTTCAAAAAGACCGGTTCAAAAATCACCTTCAGCGTCGATGATGATCGTGAATTCGTCAACAACAACGAGGGGATCAACGATTTCTGCGATTATCTTTTTGAGGTTGCACGCAAAAATCTGCTTGGCCGCCTCGATAATTTTCTGCAGTCACCCAAGAATATGAGCGCTACAATCGGCTTCAAACCCGAAGAAAACACCGCAAAGGTCAGTAAAAAACCCTGAACGGCTCTGGTGAACCAGGAGGAGGCGGGGTCAAAGACCGCTGAAAAGTTCTTGAATGGTTTTTGTCTGCACCTGCTGCCGATGGAGCAACCGAGCGGTTGATTGTATCGACTGTCACTTCACGTTTTTTTCGTTCGTGGGTCGGTAGAAGTTTGGTTGCTGAGCCTTTTTCGAGTGCCAGAATCTCTTCGAGCGTTCTGGGTGGCCGCCCCTCATCAAGATGCTGCCAGCCAATCTGCACCAGTCGGTCGACCGAGGGGTTAACCTGATAAAACCCTTCATCAATGCGGTCGCCCCAGTAGTAGCCTTTGGCAAGCCTGATATCGCCGGCCACTTCGGCCAGTACGCCAAGCCGGTAGAAGGCCCAGGTAGTGCGCTTTTGATCGACTTTTTCTGCGGTTGTTTCCTGTTGATAAATTATGGAATAAAGATCTTTAGCCTTCTTCAGTTTTTTGCTTTCGAGGGCCGCCTCAGCCTGGGCACTGTATCTGGCGAAATCATAGTTTGAACCGCAGCCGGTCATCAGCAAAACTGCGAACCCGAAGCAGGCAAAGCTGGCCAGCAACCGGAAAAAGGCTTTTGATACCCGCTGATTCATTTTTTCCCCCCTGGCAATGGTTTCCAGTAACGATCAACGCCAGCCGGAACCGGCGGATAGATGCGTGCCGACCAGGTAAAGTCATTCGCCTTTTTTCCGGGGTCTTTGAGCAACATGTTGATATCAAAACCATCGTTATGCCTTTTAATGCTCAAATCTGCAATGTATTCTGAGGCGAGAAACTGCTTGCGCCCATCAGAAGAAGTGCGGGCAAAGGCTTTGCCGTCCCCACGGGTCTCAACTGAATACAGAACATGCTTTTTGTCAGGCAGACCGATCTTGAACTCGGTTTTACCCTTCCAGGTGTCGCCTGACTCTGGCTTAAAAACAATCTTCGATGTGTCTGATCTGGCAATATCGTTACGCATCATGGTGACGATCCAGGCAGCCTGATTAGCCGCCTGCGCGTTAAAACTCCCACGATGCACATTTGAGGCGCCTCGTGACATGGCAACAATTACCCCGCCGGCAATCAGGGTTACGATGCCCAGACTGATCAACAACTCGATAAAGGTAAATGCTCTATTTTTTATCATTTTTTGCTGATGTAAGTTGCCAGTTCGTAGTCCTTCTCTGGGGTTCCGACTTTTTCTTTTGACTTGTAATGCAGAATAACCCTGATTATCCTGCCGTATTCAGGCCCGCTCGCCGGGTATTTTTCGATCTTAAGTTTCGCCTTCAGATCCATGTATTCAGGGAAACTGCCAACCTGCAGCTCAAATTTGACGGTGCTGCCAAGAACCATCTTGCCCTGGCTCATCGGCAGAAAAGTGATTTCACCAATTTCAGGGAACCAGTGTGAATTTTCGATCTGTTCAAGCATCTCGGCAGCCAGCTGACTTGCTTTGATTTCATCGGCTGAAAGGGTAACCTGTTTGTGTGAAGACCCCATCAAGCCCCAGAGAGGCACCAGTGCCGCCACCATGATACTGCTTGCAACGAGAATTTCAATAAGTGAAATGCCACGCGAGTTCACAGGTCACCCCCAACCGGGCCAATAGCAACGCCCATAAAGCCTTCAAGGGGGTTAACCGTCGGGTCAAAGCCCTGGTTATACATGATCTCGCCGCCGCCTGGGAAATTTTCAGGGTCAAGGGTATGGGCGGCCACACCGCCCAGAATCTCAACCGCAGACTGCTTGCTGGAAAGTTTGATTTCGCCGTTCGATTTGTCGAGAGCAACCAGGTAAGCCAGGGTTGGATGCTGGCCGGCATTGCGAACTGTGATCGCGCCAGTTTCCGCAAAAAGCATCAACAGCGCTTTATCAGGAGTGTCGGTAGACCTGAAGGTGCCAACTTCAACAGGGCCGTCTACCAGGATAGTTCCGCCGGAGGTCGCGCCCATATTATCACCAAGTTTAAGGCCTTCACCGTTGGTTTTAACCCTGACAACAGTATTAGAAAGGTTAAAATCGCTGGTGTCAGCCGCACAAAAAGCGGCACGCAATTGTTTAAAGGCATTATCACCAGAGCCAACGATTTCGTAGCACACTCGTGGTGAGAGGCCAAGAGCAGGGTCTTTGCCCTCAGAGAGGCTGTTGATCTGAAGTTTGCTGCAATCGACCCCGAGGGCCGGCAGCCCGAAATTAAGATCATTAACCCCAGGCACCGCGCCATCGGGCGGGATATTAATGCTCTGGGTATTCTTCGAATACTGAGCAATCATGTTGTAAGTCTCGTCATAAGAGCAGAAATCAGCTTTGCTCATGATCTTTTCGTAGGCAACCAGGTTACCAGGTGCCGAATAGGGCAATTTGATAAAAAAGTCTTCCATTTCTCTCAGGTCAGGCACGCCAAGAGCCGCGTCAGGAGGCGTCGGCAGATAGATAAGATTTTTGTCTACAAAAACGTCTTTAAGAAAGGTTTTATCAAGGTCTTTCAATTTGCCGGGAATCAGATTTCGCTTTTTGCCGGAATATTTTTCGTAGTCCTTTTGGGGTAACCCGACGACCGCGCCAACTGGCGGCTCAGCACCGGTGCCCGGAATCAGATAACTCAATTCAAGAAACCGGTCATAGACTTTACCGGTAACCCTGGTTATGCTGAGGCGACGGTCAATTTCGCTGTTGCCGGCTTCGCCGAACAGGTGCAGAAAAGAACTTTGCCACCATTTCTTGTCCTTGTCGGGCTTATGCTCGGCGAATTGAAATTCAAGAATCCGCTTCCACATATCGGCCGATGGCCCGTTGGTAACCGCATTCGAAAACCCCCAGCGGGCTATGCGAAAAACCATCTGGTGACCATTCACCGGGCAGCCACTGAAATCAGAAAAATTAAGAAGCAGGGTAATGGGGTTTTCGGCAGTCGGAAAATATGAATGGTAGCGCTGACCCAACTTGAGATGGCCGGCAGCACGGTTCAGCATGAGGTTACCGCCACCAAGATGAATCCAGCCACGCTTCTTCCAGATTTCAGCCTGACGGTTAAAGTGATCACCTGGCAGGCCATTATCGATAATTAAAGGCTTGTTTGAGCCAGGGGCAATATCGCCGGTAGCGGGCGAATCGATAGAAACTGAGTTAAACTTAACCGGGTCATGATCGCCAGTGGCCTCGCGCAAAAACAGCGTGTATTTGGTAAGCGGCACCGGGTAAGGGATCACCACCCGGAAAGGTCTTGTTTCCTGCCACTCTTCGCGGGTATTGCCGATAAAAACCTCAACGGTTATCGTCACCCGCCCGCCTTTTTCGCAGTCAAAGAATAGTTCCTTGTCGGTTTTAAAATTGCTTAACGGCACAATATCGCTGAAACTGACATCGCAGCTGACTGAAACATCGCGGGTTGGTTCTTCACCAAAAAGCCTTTTAACAAAAGCATCTACTTCAGATACATTAAGCCAGACCCGCTTTAATTCTTTTGCCATAACAGCCGGGTCGTTCTGAATAAAAACCTTGCTGCGCAGTGCCAGCCCAGGTGAAGTAGCATCTTTAAGATTAGCGTTGGTAAGATCGGATTTTAATTTGTGAACCAGCATGCGCGAAGCTGCCTGGGCGCATTTTAAGGCCCGCAGATGCTTAAGAATTTCGCGGCTTTCGTTGAACTTGCCCTGAACAAGATGATTGTAGGCAAGAATCAGAATGGTCAAAACGAAAATGCCACCGAGCACCACAAAGATAACCACCCCGCGCCGCGCCCCACCTGGCAGAAAACAAGCCTGATTATCTGCCATCTGGGCCGCCCTCCTGAAAAGTGCCTGAAGCCGGAAGATTCTTGGCCAGCCAGTCAAGAGTTCCCTGATGAATCGGCACTCCGGTCTCTTTAAGAATGGCGAGGCCCCGGGCCGGGTCAGCCGGAATGGCAGCAATCGCCTGGTGCTTCATTCGCAGATGCGATGAGGCCTTTACCAGAAGGTCAGTAAGCAGTTCAATGGTGGCCGCTGGCGTTTTATCGGTTGTGATAAGCACATTCGGCAACCCGATTGTCTGAATAGCGGGTTGTGAATCGCCATAAAAGCCGGCAGGTATCGAGAAAAGCCTGGCTGTGGCAACTTTAGCGAGAACGCTCATGATCTGGCGGTCGTCGAGGCTGATCAGAGAGCAGTCATTAAAAATAAGAGCATCAGAAACAGTACGATTCGGCATGCCGGCCTGAATGGTGGCAAAGCCAATTTGACCGGTAGAAACAGCGGTCAACACGCGATCTGGTGGCAATTCAAGGGTGCTGAAGTCTTTGCTGACGCCGAGAGCGTCGAGAATTTCTTTTGAAGTGCGGTAGGTTGAGGAATTTTTCTGGCCAAGAAAGCCGCGCAAATGCCCGGGAAACTCGCGCGAAGGCGCAAAACTTGCAGGTGCCTTAACCAGGTGAACAACGTCATTCCACAGTGGCCATACCAGGCGCAACGGCGAACTGGCGTTAGCCTGCCAGGATTCTCTGACGATACGGCTTTCAGTCATGCCAAGCATCAGACGGCCCTGAACCAGCAGCCTCACATTGTCAACCGAACCATTAGTTTCGATAGCGCTGAACACACCGCCACTCGCTTCGCAGTGGCTGTTGAACCAGTCAGACAATATGCCGCCGACTGGATAATAGGTTCCGAGGCGGTTACCAGTACCGATTAACTGGAATGATGATGAATAGAGATGGGGAGGAAGCGGGGTCTCAACCTCTTCGGCAGATTGGGGTGTGCTGAGCAGCAACAGTGCCATTATTGCCAGCAGAAGCAGCAGTGGCCAGGCAAATTCTGGGATATTACCGGACTTTCCGCTTTGCATGACAGCCCCTTTACACCGGCAGAACGATAAGATCAGCCTATCAGCGGACGATTATGCGATAGTTTTCGGGCATCTTGAAATCATATTTCTTGATGAATTCGTTAAACTTCTTATCGTCTTCTTTGCCGTTGTTATCTTTGGCTACCTTTGCAACTGACGAAGTCGCCGGTTCTTTGGCAAGAACAGGTTCGGGCGTCGTCTGTTTTTTTGCACGTTTTTTCTTTGCTTTTTTTGCAGAACTGCTTTTTTTGATCACTGGAGCCTTTTCAGGTTCAGCGGTCTTGATACTGGCAACTACTATTGGCTCAGCAGTCTGAATAACTGGTTCAGCAGGAACTGGCAAGCTTTTGGGCTGGGCAGACGCAACTTCTGGGTTCGTCGGCTCTTCGGTTGCAGGTTCGGCAACGGCAGGCTCTGGCGATTTAACAGGAGCATCAATAGAAGCCATTGCAACCTGCAAAGACTCGGTTCGACCCTGCGAGTGACGGATCTGAACAAGAGCCGCCGCGAGCCGGTCACCGACAACATAGACATCAGAAGCCGCCGGAGCTTCAACAGGCGCAGCCGCAATCACTTCTATGCTGGCTGGTTCGATGCCATAAAGAGTGCCGCGCAATCGACCCAGCGCCTGAGCAAGCTGTTGACCAGGTATGTACTGGGTCTGAGCAACGGGCTCAGCAGCGGAAACCTTCGCATTCAGCCTGGCACGCATAGATTCTATAGCGTTCTGGGCTTCAAGGGACAAAGCATCAGCCCGCCCCCCGACAATGAGGCACAAAAACAACAGCAAATAAATGAAAGGATTTCTCATGCTCTCTCCTGACTATTTTTACATAGTTTGGTTATACTATCACCTATCGACAAATTTCGGCAATACTAAAATATCGGCATTCCACATTTTGTACAGAATTTTTCCTGCATATTGTTTTCACTGCCACAATTCTGGCATTCGATGAGCTTTTTGACTTCTATTTTGATATTCTGTTTCATATCTTCTGCTTTCATGCCCGGGGGAATTCTGACCGGCCCCTCTTCGGTCGTGGCTTTAGCCTTGGCCGCTTCATTCTGATCAGCGGTGGCAATATGACTGATACTCTTACCCAGCAGTTCGCCGAAATCAACCCCGGGCTTGGCCCCTTTTACATAAAAAATTTCGATCGGCATTGATTTGCCTTTGACCATGATCGATTCGCGCTGTTCGATTTCAAAAAATTCTGAGACCCTTTCGTAGGTCGATCTGGTAATGAACAGCTCCATGCCCTTGGCAACCGCCATGACGCGGGCGGCCAGGTTAACGTTATCGCCGATTACCGTGTATGAAAGCTGCTTTTCACTGCCCATATAGCCGGCAGTGACGGTGCCCGTATTGATGCCAAGACCGATTTCGATTACAGGCTTGCCCTCAGCACGCCAGCGTTCCTGAAGTTCACGCAAGGCGTCAAGCATACGAACCCCGCAAAGCACCGCCCGCATCGGATCATCATTTCTGGCCACCGGCGCCCCGAAGAGCGCCATCAATTCATCACCAACGTATTTATCGAGGGTGCCATCCAGTTCCATGAGGATATCAGTCATTCGGGTGAAATAAACATTGAGTTGCTCAACGATGTCTGTCGGGTCCATGCTTTCTGACATGCGGGTGAAGCCACGGATATCAGAAAAAAACATGGTGACTTCACACTTGCTGCCGCCGAGTTTGAGGCCAGACGGATCAGACATGATCATTTCGGCAACGCTAGGCGAAACGATGCGCGACAAACTGCCCTTTAGTTCTTCATTCTTTTTGAGCTGATCTTCGCTCAATTTCTGGGCTGAAACCAGATCATCCATGGTGGCTGAATAGAGCTTGGCGTTCTTCATTACCAGCCCGGCAACATCGGCGCAGGTGGCGATAAGGTTCTGGTCATCTCTCGTGTAATCAGGGTTAGTCATGTGTTCGACATTGATTATCGCAAAAAGCTTGCCTTCTGCGTAAATTGGCGCTGCGATAAGAGTTTTTAGAACCCCTTGCCCGATCAGCCCCTTGGTCTTCGGGTCCATTTCACATTCTTTGACGCCAAGAGCGCCGGCGCCGCCGGTCACTTCATTCATTTTTTGCCGCAGCAGGTAGGTAATCATGCTGTTTTCTTCGTGTGGAATCTCAATTTCCTTGTATTCTTTGGGCTTCAGGCCAAGCGCCTTGACGACGCGGAATTTGCCTTCTTTTTCGTCGTTAAGAAGCAGCTGAACCTTCTGCGAGTCAAGACCCTTCGAGATGATTTCGACGATATTGGTAAAAATCTGGTCGCGGTCAAGGCTTTTGGTAAGGTTTTTGATGCGCATCAACGTGGTGGTGAGCTTCATCGACCTCTTGCTGAATTCATCACGAATTTCGCGCATTTCGCGTTCCATGCGCTCTTCAGATGATTCAATCTTTTCAGGCGGGGCGTCGGGATCTTCCTTTTTTTCGGCGGCCGGAGCGCCGCTTTCGCCTGCAGCCGGGGTCGTTGCCGGCACTTCGCCATCCTTTTCACTTTTCAGGGCATCATCCATCTGGTTGTCTTTATCTTTGCCCTTTTTCAGCTTATCATCACGATACTTGGCTGCCATTGCCGGGTCAACCCTGGTTTTGAGAGGCCCGCCCGGGTCAGCGCCAATCTGGCCCGGGGCCGCATTACCGCCCATGGCTTTGATCTGTTCAAATCTGAAAAACAGATAAACAAGAAAGCCGGCAGCGCCCAGCACAATTATCGAATAGATTTCCCACCAGTCTTCAAGCGGGTATTTTTCGGGTTTGAATTTTATGGCGAGGGTGGCAGCGCCCAGCAACAGTGGCAGCGCAAAAGACAGCAGGGTGACCGCCAGTTTTTCGCCTAAGAGACCAATCACCCCGGCAACTGCAATGAGGTAAAAATAGGAAAAATAGTTTTGCAGGTTGCGCGGAAACTTGTTGGTGAAAATCATCACCGCAACCACAATGACAACAACGCTGCCCAACAATCCAAGAATGTCGGGCAGCCTGTCTTTTAAGGTTTTTGCTTCCTGCGTGTTTTCAGCCATTACAACCCCGGCTCAACCCTTCTATTGTTACACGGAAAAGTTTTTTAATCAAGAGGTTGAACCGGTGGTCTCATTCATCAGGCGGTTGGCGTCAACGCTTTCTGGAACCATCCTGCCCAGAAGTTCCTCGGCCTCGGTGTTCCGGCCAGCTTTGCAGAGAAGGTGCCCAAACCAGCACAAAGCCCTGCCACAGCGTATTTTTGACTGGCTCGTCTCAGCCGCCAGTTTCATTGCTTCGTCTTTCTGCCCTTCACTTTCGGCAATCATCGAAAGAACCGTTTTAAGAAGCAGCGCAGTTTTTTCGCCGCCTTTTATACCTGGCACCGTGGCTTTCCATCGAGCCAGCTTCTCTTTCGATTTCATCTGCGAATCAAGTTCGGTCATCTCAACGAGAATTTCTGCCTTGATGCAAGGCATTCTCGCCGCGTCAAAAGCTTTGCCGAATTCGATATGAGCCTGAACGAACTCTCGCTTCCACATCAGGCAGGCACCACTGACCATCATGCACAGGGCTTTTTCATCATTAGAAAGGGCTTTGGCGCGGGCTTCGGGAAGTGAACTGACAATTTTGTAGGCAGTGGCAAAATCGCCTTTTTTGTAACGCAGATAAGCTTCGAGAACTTGCCCGGAATCGAGCATCCCGGTGCCGGCAAAAGTCTCCTGGTATTCGGTGAGATTGCGATGCGCTTCAAGATAGTCTTCGCGGCCTATATAAGCTTGAATCACCGCTTTCCAGAAAGAGGCAAAAGTTTTGCGGTCAAGACTCGACAAAACCTTGCGACCACTTAAAACCACCTCTTCGAAGGAATCTTTTTCGAGAAGCTTCCAGGCCTGAGATTCAAGAATCTTGGCATCGGTAAAGCTTACTGAACCAGTCTGCTGAAAATTCTTGCGATTTACGGAAGCTACCCCTGAAAAACCCAGCGCTGATGCAATGTTAAAGATCATGAAGCGGCCCAACGGCATGAAGATCATGGTTATCAAAGCCAGAACAGCGCTGGCCGACATGTAGGCAACCCGGGTAGCGAAGCTGAGACGGCTCTGAAAAACCAGAACCAGAATCATAAAAAACCAACAGAAAAACCAGATTCCATAAAGCTCATAACGCAACGGGCGCTGCTCATGCGGCAAAGCCTTGAAAGCCGGAAAAACCACATAAAGGGCCATCGCTACGAAATGGCTGGCAATCAACAGTTTTGGCATGATCCAGACGCTGTCGTAAGCCGAAGAATCAGATTGCATACAGGCGATCATCATCTCACGAAAACAAAGGTGATGCGCGGTCAGCATAAAGGCAACCGCTGCAATGACAAAGACAAAATTGTGCCAGACCTGGGTCGGCGCCGACAACCAGGTCGCCAGAACCACCAGCCCGGTGAAAAGAACAACATAGTAGATAACAGAAGCAATACCGCCCAGACCGAGCGGCATGGTAAGCAGAAAGCCAAGGGGCGGAAACCCGGAAGTCAAGGTCTCAGACATTTCATGGTTGTCTATCAGATCCCAGGTGTTGTAGGCCCGGGCGAAATTACCAAGATAAAGATCGAGATAATAGGCAAGATGAAGCTCTCTGACGGGGACTCCCTGAAAGGAATCATATTTGTCAAAAAGCTCAAGGCTGGTCGAAAAGCCAAGCAACT
This sequence comes from Candidatus Rifleibacterium sp., assembly GCA_035352635.1. Lineage (GTDB taxonomy): Bacteria > Muiribacteriota > Ozemobacteria > Ozemobacterales > Ozemobacteraceae > Rifleibacterium. The sequence continues at coordinate 41,702 of DAOPYA010000008.1, read as the reverse complement.
GCTCAACCACCACTTTGCGTATCAGCGCGACAACATTATCAGGGTTAGCCTCCAGGGCTTTTTTAAATGAAGACCCCGCCTCTTCGATACCGCCACGCGCCACAGAAATCTGCCCGAACAACAGATGTATCTCAGCCTGACCAACCTTGGAAAGGCGTTCAAGAGGTATGGCACGCAACCTTTCACGGGCTTTGTCATACATGCCGACCCTGGTCAACAATGACCCAAGCCGCAACAGGGGCATGACATTTTTGGGGTAGACTTCAAGAGCTTCTTCATACAGCAGGGCTGCGTCTTCAAAATCACCGGTCTCTTCAGCCTTGCTGCCACGCTGCACCAGCAATTGCGATTTTTTCAGCAGAATTGCCTCATCTTCTGCCGATTGAACAAGCAAGGGGCAGAAAACGAGCAGCACCAAAAGAATTGCAACGCTTCTAAAGTAGCGCAAAAGACCCTCCGAACGAAAAGCTTACTTCATCAATTCTTTTTGTTTAAGACTCGCCGCGTCATCACGGGCAAAAGAAACGGTGATCACATCACCAACTTCGACGTTCTTTGCCAGGGCGCTGCGATGAATATTGATGATGTCACCATTTTCAAGAAGACAGCGAAAGTAATCACCATTCATAGAATCAACAACTGCCTGCATGTGTTTCCTCCAGATAATTTAAACTAAAACCCAAGCTGAGAGAGAAAACTTTGAACAAATCTGTGAATCTCATCAACAGCCGAATCGTGCTGAGAAGCCTCTAAAAAGGCGATCTTATTGCCACGCATATCGCCTTCTCTGGTTTTATAAACCTCTATGCGATAAACAAGCTCCTGAGAAAAATTCTTGTGCGGAAAAATTTTAACCAGCAACCGGGTGTCGTCAGGCAACCTGAGAACCATGCTTTCCTGAATCGAACCCGAAAGCAGTGTGACGTCCATGCCCACGTCTTCGTTTTTGCGAAACAGGTAACGCTGGGTGATTCTGAAAATCAGATCACCCACGTCCCGCAGCTTCAGATTGCTTCCTTTGTCCATTCCTGGTCCTTGATGAAATCAGCAAGTTTGATACTGGTAAGGTTCTCGCCGTTGCGCAACCTGACCGTGATAGTTTCCGCGCCGGCTTCCTGTTCGCCGAGAATAACCATAAATGGAACTTTCTGCAGCTGTGCCTGGCGAATGCGATAACCCATTTTTTCGTTGCTGTCATCGAGTTCACATCTGACGAGGTTTTGCCTGAAGGCAGCCAAAACCTTCCTGGCATATTCAGACTGTTGATCATTGACCGGTATTACCACAGCCTGAACCGGAGCCAGCCACAACGGCATCGCACCACCGTAATGCTCGATCAAAACGCCAAAGAAACGCTCAATAGAGCCAAGCAGAGCGCGATGAACCATATAGGGTCGATGACGGTTGCCATCAGCGCCGATATAGGTCATATCAAAACGCTCCGGCAGGTTCCAGTCAAATTGAACGGTGGTCATCTGCCACTCGCGGCCGATGGCATCCCTGATCTTCAGATCGATCTTCGGGCCGTAAAAAGCGCCGCCGCCCTCATCGAGTTCCCAGTCGAGGTTTTCAGCAATGATCGCCTGACGCAGAGATTCGGTGGCTTGTTCCCAGCGCGCGTCTTCGTGGCCAACGGCCTTTTCAGGTCTGGTTGCCAGATATGCCTTGATATCTTTGAAACCAAATGCCTTCCACAATTTCAAGCTGAAGCGCAGAATTTCACGGATTTCATCCTGAATCTGCTCAGGGGTGCAGAAAATATGGGCGTCATCCTGGGTAAAGCCTCTTACGCGCAGCAGGCCATGCAGAACGCCGCTCTTCTCGTAGCGGTAGACGGTACCAAGTTCGGCCCAACGCAGCGGCAGGTCACGATATGAGCGCACCTGCGATTTATAGGTCATGATATGAAACGGGCAGTTCATCGGCTTGATGTAATAATTGTTTCCATCGATTTCCATCGGGTTATACATGGCATCCTTATAGTTCTGCAGATGCCCACTGGTCTCCCAGAGCCAACTCTGGCCGATGTGTGGCGTATACATCAGTTCGTAGCCGTTGCGATAATGCTGTTCTTTCCAGAATTTTTCTATCTCATGCCTGATTCTGGCTCCCCTGGGGTGCCAGAAAACCAGACCAGGGCCCACTTCTTCGTGGGTTGAAAACAGGTCAAGCTCTTTGCCAAGCTTGCGATGATCGCGCTTTTTCGCTTCCTCAAGCCGGTCAAGATGCTCTTTGAGTTCTTCTTTGGTGATAAAGGCTGTGCCATAGATGCGCTGCAGCATCTGTCGCTTTTCATCGCCGCGCCAGTAGGCACCGGCTACGCTGAGAAGTTTGAAATTCTTCACGGCACCAGAATCTTGAACGTGAGGCCCACGGCAGAGATCGACAAATTTGCCCTGCGAAAAGACCGTAATCGTCTGGTCGCCAAGCTCTTCGATCAGTTCAAGTTTTAAAGGCTGGCCAGCTTTTTTGAACATCTCAAGAGCTTCGGCGCTGCTGACCACTTTGCGAACAAAGGGTGACTTTGCCTTGATGATCTCATCCATTTCTTTTTCGACCGAAGCGAGATCTTCGGTCGTCAACGCTCTGGGCAACAGAAAGTCATAATAAAAACCGTTTTCGATGGCAGGCCCGATGCCGAACTGAGCTTCGGGAAAAAGCCGCAAAATAGCTTCAGCCATGATATGTGCCATGGAATGTCGGCAGACATCATTAGCCTCAGGCGATTTGGCAGTTACGACTTCGAAGTCAGCCGAAGCAGTGAGTGGCGTGCGCAGATCAAGGAGGTTTCCGTTGATTTTTCCGGCAAGGGCGGCCTTGGCCAGGCCCGGGCCGATCTTGGCTGCGGCGTCAAAAATTGTGGCTCCTGACTCCAGCTCAATGATTTTTCCATCAGGAAGCTTAAGCTGAATCATCTGTGACATTATGGTCTCCTTATTTTCTGGCCCGTTTATTCGGGCTGCAAACTGATTTTCTTGAATTTTCGCTTGCCGGCCTGCACAATAAAAGCGGCACCCGGCTTGAACATTTTCTGACCGTCAGTTTCCTTTTCCTGGTCGATCTTGATGCCGCCCTGTTGCAGCAGACGGCGTGCCTCACCACCACTTTCAGCCAGGCCGGCCAAGGTAAGAATCTTGATCAACGGCAGACCTTCGGCCGGTGCAGCAATCGAAGACTCTTCTATATTATCAGGCATACCATCACCAGTTTTGCCGAACATCTTCTCAAACTCAGCTTCAGCAGCCGCAGCTGCCGCCTCGCCATGATATTGAGCGGCAATCTGCCGGGCCAGTCGCATCTTAACGGCCTTCGGCTGCGTTGGTATCTGCTCGCGAACCGCTTTGAGATCGGCAATCGCCAGATCAGTCAGCAGTTCGTAATATTTGATCATCAGTTCATCGGGTATCGAGAGCAGCTTGCCATAAATCTGAGCCGCCGACTCATTAATGCCAACGTAGTTGCCAAGACTCTTGGACATTTTTTCCTTGCCATCGAGACCCTCGAGAATCGGCATGGTCAGGGTGACCTGCGGGGCCTGCCCGTAAGCACGCTGAAGTTCACGCCCAACCAGCAGGTTAAAAGTCTGATCGACGCCACCAAGCTCCACGTCTGAATGAAGAGCGACCGAATCGTAACCCTGCATGAGCGGATACATGAATTCAACAACACTGATCGGCACCTGATTCTTGAAACGTTTCTCAAAATCATCGCGCTCAAGCATGCGGGCCACGGTATATTGCGACGAAAGCTTGAGAACATCGACAAAAGTCATCTTCGAAAGCCACTCTGAATTAAAAACCACCCGGGCTTTGTCGAGATCGAGAATTTTGGCAACCTGCGCCTTGTAGGTTTCGGCATTCGCCATAACCTCTTCTTCGGAAAGGGCCGGCCGGGTCTTCTTCTTGCCACTCGGGTCACCGATTCTGCCGGTAAAGTCGCCAATCAGAAAAACAACATCATGCCCGAGGGCCTGAAATTGCCGCAGTTTCTGCAACACGACCGTATGACCGAGATGGATGTCGGGTGCGGAAGGATCGGCACCAAATTTGATTACCAGTGGTTTGCCCGTTGCATAGGATTTTTCGAATTTTTTCAGCAGTTCTTCTTTTGAAACAAGATCGGCAGTCCCACAGGCAACGATTTCGAGTTGTTCTGCCGGAGTTGCGTTGAATTTTACCATCAGATGCACCTGAGATCTTTCTGATATTGCTGAAGTTTGACAATCTGTTGCTGATAAGCTTCAATGCCTTCACGAATCTTGTCAACCACTTCAACCGGGGCTTTACTGACGAAAGCTTCGTTTTCGAGCTTTACCGAAATCTTTGCCATTTCTTTTTCGACCTTGGCCAGTTCGTTCTCAACCCTGGCAAGCTCAGCCTGCACATCGATAACGCCTGCAAGATCAAGGCATACTTCAGTCGTGTTCAGCAGGCCGACCAGATGGCCGGCAGGCTTGCTGTCAACGATCGAAAAGTTTTCAATGCCGGCCAGAGAGCGAAGCATCGCCTCGTGGTGCCGAAATGCCTCGCTGAGACCGGGGTTATTAACCACCCGCACTGTAACTTTTCTGGCAGGTGAAACATTCGCCGAAGCCCTTAGATTGCGGATGACCCGCACTGCTTCCATGAGTTCAGAGATTTCCTGCTCAAGCGGCGTGTTGACCAGCGCAGCATCACACACAGGAAAACTGCTCTGCATGAGAAAGCCCTGATTACCAGGCAGCTTCTGCCATATTTCTTCAGTGACAAACGGCATAAACGGGTGCAAAATGCGCAGGGCATTGTCGAGGCAGGTCAGAAGAACCTGCAACAGAATAGCTTTGCGCTCAGCATCTTTGCCAAAGAGCACTGATTTGCTCATTTCAATATACCAGTCACAGAAATCGTTCCAGATAAATTCATAAGCGCATTTCAACGCATCGTTGAAACGGAAATTGCCCTCGGCCAGATTGGCACGCACCTGATCAATGGCGTAATTCATGCGGGAAAGAATCCAGCGATCGATCTGACCAAGTTTTTCGACCGGCGGCAAACTGGCTTTAGTAGAGCAGTTAGAGCCATCCAGGTTCATCAACACGAAACGTGAGGCATTCCAGAGCTTGTTGGCAAAATTGCGGCCAATTTCAACCTTGTTTTCGGCAAACCTGATGTCCTGGCCGACCGGTGCCAGAGAAATAACCGTGTAACGCAACGCGTCAGCCCCGTATTTGGCAATGATCTCAAGAGGATCAGGTGAATTGCCAAGCGACTTGCTCATTTTCCGGCCTTTCATATCCCTGACGATACTGGTGAAGTAAACATCATGGAACGGGCACTCGCCGAGAAAGTAATAGCCGGCCATCACCATTCTGGCAACCCAGAAAAAGATGATATCAGGGCCGGTAACCAGCGTGTCGGTCGGATAAAAACGCCGCAGAGTCTCGGTAGTTTCAGGCCAGCCCATGGTTGAAAACGGCCAGAGCCACGAAGAAAACCAGGTGTCGAGCACGTCTTCATCTTGATTGATGCCCTGGGTTGCGCCGCATTTGCTGCACTTATCTGGTTGATCGGCAGCCACCATTACATGGCGGCATGAGCTGCACGTGTAGGCCGGAATACGATGACCCCACCACAACTGGCGGCTGATGCACCAGTCCCGGATGTTTTCCATCCAGTGGAGGTAAACGCCGACCCAGCGATTGGGCGTAAAGCGCAGTTTGCCGTTCTTGACAGCCTCAATGGCTTTTTCAGCCAGGGGTTTCATTTTGACGAACCACTGATCAGAAAGATAGGGTTCAATAATCGTTTTGCAGCGTTCGCAATGACCGACGGCCAGTTGATGGTCTTCAATTTTTTCGATCAGACCAAGTTCTTCAAGCTCTGCTACAATGGCTTTGCGGGCTTCAAAACGATCAAGCCCGGCAAATTTACCGGCTTTTTCGTTCATAATACCGGCTTCGTCCATGACGATAACCTGTTCAAGGTTGTGGCGGCGGCCAAGCTCGAAGTCATTCGGGTCATGGGCGGGCGTAATCTTTACGGCGCCGGTTCCGAAGGCTTTATCAACATAATCATCGACGATAACCGGGATTTCGCGGCCGATAAACGGCAAAACCAGTTTCTGGCCGATAATGTCAGCAAATCGTTCATCTTGCGGATTAACAGCAACGGCTGTATCGCCAAGCATCGTTTCAGGGCGGGTCGTGGCAACGATAACATGGCCTTTGCCGTCCTGGCGGGGGTAGCGAATATACCACAGTGAGCCGCTGGTATCTTCAGGGATCTTTTCTTCATCAGAAAGAGCTGTTCGACAGCGCGGGCACCAGTTGATTATATATTTGCCCTTGTAGATCAGGCCATCCTGGTGCAGTTTGACAAAGGCCATTTTAACGGCATCGCTGAGACCTTCATCCATGGTAAAGCGCTCGCGTTCCCAGTCGCATGAACAGCCCAGTTTCTTCAGCTGGCTGAGAATAATGCCGCCGTATTTTTCTTTCCAGGTCCAGACGCGGTCGAGAAATTTTTCGCGGCCGAGATCATGGCGGGAAATCTTTTCTTTTGCCAGAGCCTTTTCAACGACATTCTGAGTGGCAATGCCGGCGTGGTCAGTGCCCGGGAGCCACATTGCTTCACAGCCCTGCATTCTCTGGTAGCGGATCAGGATGTCCTGGAGGGTGTTGTTAAGAACATGCCCCATGGTAAGCATACCAGTTACGTTCGGCGGCGGAATTACGATCGTGTATTTCGGCCGGGCCGATTTTTCGCTGCCATGGAAACATCCGGCGGTTTCCCATTTGCTGTAGATCGAGTTTTCGACTTCGGCCGGTTCATAGGCTTTTGGCAGAAGCTCTGAAGCATTATTCTGTGACATAAATTAACCTTTGATTACTTCTGAATGAGGTGCAGCAGTTTTTCAAATTCTTCAGCCGAAAGTTTGAGGTTCTTGGCCTGTTTGAAAATACTCAGCTTCGTTTCAAGTGATTTGATTTTTTCCATGGTTCTCTGGTCTGGTTTGAGGCTATATGACTTGTTGAGGAGTTCCATGGCTTCTTCGAACTGCGAATCGGCGGTCATGATATCTGCAAGCCGCACCATGAGCGGCACAAAATTCGAATCAAGCTCAAGACCTGCGAGAATGTATTCCCTGGCTTTTTGCTGGTCGTTGCTGGCAAGCATGCGTTCGGCAAATCTCTGATAGGTGGTCGGCGTTGGTTCGAATTCAGGCAGACTATCGACCGGCAGGCCATTTGGTGCAACAATCTTGGCACCGCACAAGTGGCAGAAACGACTGTCGGAATTGCCCTGGGCGGCGCCGCAGGCCATGCAGTTATAAAGATTCTGCACCACCCAGACTTTGGATTTTTTGATCACCAGATCGCCCTTGCGGTAACCCTTTTCGACCTCGAAAACGATACAGCGCTCGGGAAATTTGCTTGAGCGGAAGTAATCAGTGGCAGAATGCATGTCGGGGTTAAATTCTTCTGAAATAACCTGCATATAAGTAATCTGGTTAGGAATAATCAGGCGGTCGAGCAGTTTTTGATGCAATGATTGCAGCTCAGGCAGCGGATTCTTGTTCAACAGTGAATCGAGTCCGTCGAAAAAATCGATGAAGCTGGTGATAATTTCGCTTTCGCCGGTGACCGGAATCACCGAGGTTGCTGCGGGGGTAGCACCACTGCCGAGTCGGCCGCGCAGCACTTCGATTTCTTTGTCTTTCTGTTCAATCTGGCTGCGGGTCTTGCTGATCATGCCTTCAAAATTTTGAATGGCAAGCAACTGATCGGCAACCTGGCGGGTCAGCTGTTCGACCTCTTCGCGCACCGCCGGATCGCTCATGCTGTCATCCTGGCGAGCTTCAATAGATACCCTGAGGCGGGCAAGTTCGTCTTCACGCAACCGATCAATCTCGCGTAATCTGGCAATTTCGAGTTTGAGAGCATCGATCTGGCCAGAATCGGCGCCGGCGATTTTGAGGCGCTCAAGTTCGTTGGCAAGGTGTTCGCGTTCGGCTTCAAGCGCCGTAACCTTCATGGCGGCTTCAGTATAACCCGAAGCATCAGCAGAAACCCGGCTCAGCTCATTTTTCAGCTCGGCGATCCGTGAATTTTCCTGGCGCAGATGTTCGAGTTCATCAGTGATGGCGGCTGACACAACCGGGCTGCTTTTCATATCTGCCATGGCGGCATTCAGGCTGACGATTTCGGCCTGCGCTCTGGCCAGGGCTTCTGAGGCGGCTGCACCACCTGCCGATGCTTTGGCCACTTCTTCATTTTCGGTGATAATATTGCGCAGATTCGCGACATCCTGTTCAAGCTCAAGAATGCGATTCTGCCGAATTTCAAGTTCGGGGTCATTGACTGGCATTGCAGCGACAGCCTCTCGCTCGGCCAGATTCTTTTTAAGATTTTCGACGGTGGCATTCAGGCTTAAAATTTCGGCTTGAGCAGCAACCAGGGCTGACTGAAGTTCTGGCGAAGGGTTACTCTGAGCCGGAATATCTTTTAAAGCTGCCAGTGCCTGCTCAGATGCCTGAAGCTGAGCCTTGAACATCTCGGCATTCTGGTTTGCAGCCGCGAGTTCTTCGCGCATAGTCGAAACAATCTGCTCGAGTTCAGGGATTCTCGGGTCATCGACCACATCAGCAACTGTACTTGAGGAAGCCTGATGCTGCTCGAGCATCTGGCTCAGAGCTTTGATCTGTTCATCCTTCTGCAGTTCAAGTTCGCCAAACTGAGATTTCTGAGAACTCAGTTCAGTCAGAAGCCTGTCTGCCTCGGAAGCTTTTTCTTCAAGAGCCTTTTTTAAATGGTCAAGCTCTTCGGAACCGGCACCACCGGCTTCTATCTGAGTTTTGAGGTTTCTGATCTGGAGCTGCAGTAACTTGATCAGATTGTCCTTCTGAACAATCTGCTGATTCAACTTTTTGAAGAATTCGTTACTGATTTCTCCGTTGGCTTCTGGATTCATAAGGGCTCCCTAAAATCAATACAGATTACAATTCAACATACTAAGGTCAAGACCCGGATGCATGGCTGAAGACAGAGTTTTCAGCCGGTTCAATCATATGTGTTCTAAATCACGAAAGTCTAGCATAGTGTCAGAATCTATGCAACACATCGAAGCTAACATTCAATCAATTTTTTCTCTTGCCAACATGCCCGGGGTCATCGTCAAATTTCTTTTTGTCGGAACTGGGACCATCCGTGCCTCCCGGGCTTCTTGAGGGTTTTTCCTGGGGGGGCGGCGCTTCAGAAAGGGTTCTGACCTGATCTTTAAGGTCTTTTTTGCATTCAGGGCACATGACCCCTTCATAGATAATTTTTTGACATAACTGGCATGGGTGCGCAACTTTTCGGAGACCAACTCTCTCAAGACGCCCGGAATTAATAAAAGCCTGCACCTGGTCAGCAGGACACCCGGCATTTTTTGCCACCTGCTCAACCGAGGCTCCGGGGTTGGTTCTGAGAAAATTCTTAACTTTCTGAAATGACTCTTCTTCTTCTTTAAAACATTTAGGACAGACATCCCGTGCCAGTTTGACCATTATAACGCCACAAACCCGACAGGAGATCAGCTTGCTTTCAAATTCCTGATTCATTTTCTGATCCACCGTTTTTATTAATAGACTTAGGAAATAATAACAGAATAGCGTGCGAAAAAAAATGAAACTTTTTCATGCCATAAAACGTTTAATCATTGAGGTGTTGTACCACAGAAAAGTCTGACAAATAGATGTGAAGCCGCCGGAGCACAACCAATCAAACGCGCTCCCAGAGAGCGGCAGGTCAATAGTTGTTATTTTTGTGGCTGATAAGGTATCCTGATAAAAAGAGGTATTTGCAATATTTAACAACTTTGCGATGGTCTGCCCCCCCTGTTAAATGAGAACAATTTAGCGGCTGACCGGTGATGTTAGTCAATACTAAGGGCTATCGCAAAAACAAAGAATTTTGCAAGTTACGGACTCGAAAGTTTTAATGGTTATTGACTAACCATACCAGGGAGAAAAAGAGATGAATTATCCAAGCATGAAGAACATTCTGGCGGTTTTTCTTTTTGCCTGTCTGCTGCAACCAGCTTGTTTTGCGGCTGATCTGACTTTTGAATCGTTCGAAGCCGCCGAGTCGGCTGCCAAAAAGCGTGCTGACGAATATCAGAAACGCATGGAAGAACATATCAAGAGTGTGAACGAAGACTGGGAAAAACAGCAGAAAGACCTCGGCAGCGATGCCTCATCACCCGACATCACCAGCATCACCACCCGGAGCGATGGTCAGAAATCCTCCGACACCGATGCGGGCAAATCAATGGAAAACGCTGTGAATTCGAGTGTCAACAAACTCAAAGACGAAATGATCAGCAAAGCGTCACCCAATACCACAGGTTTTGCCGGCGGCGCGGCTGGCTACCAATGGAGCGTCAAATTCAAGAATGGCAAATACGTTCTTTCTGATTCTTATAACGAAGCAGAGTTCAATACCGGCAAAAAAAAGGAACCCGCTCCTGTTGCCCCGCCAGCTGCGCCCGTCGATGAAAACACCGGTGATGACCAGGAAACAGCCGAAACAGCAAAAACTCCAGCCCCCGAACCAACCGAACCTGCCGTAGCCGCGAATCCAGACGCTACGACGCAGCCGGCAGCCACAACACCTGCCGGGACCGACAAGCCCGCCGCTGGCGAACCTCAAAAGACCCCTGGCCAGACAACTGCCGCCGCCACCAAACCTGCAACAGCGGTCAAGCCCGCCGAGCCAGAGAAGCCAAAAACCGGCGTTGACCCCGCTCCGGCCAAGTTACCGCCACCATCGGTCAGAATGGTCATTCAGCATCCAACTGAATTCTCAGAAGAAGTGTTTGCCGGTAATACCACATCAGAATCTACCGCCAACTATCGCCTCGATAAATTCAAAATTCCCGAAGACACCCGTATCAAAATCTCAGTCGAAGTGGGCGACGACGTGCGCCCCGAAGACGTATCAATGGTGGTCACTGATGATCAGGGCGATAGCGCACCAGTTTCGGCCGCACGCCTTAAAAACTACCGCCACATGTTCCGCGTGCCTTCTGATGACCAGTATTCTGCCAGCGTCTTTGTCACCGACACCAAAACCCCCGGAAACCAGCAGAAAAAAATACTGCAGGTCATGATTCCGGTCAGCAAGGTTGATTTCGAGAGCCGCACCATCGACAATCAGAGAGGCTCAAAGGCCGGCAGCGCCACCAACAACATGTCTTCAGGCGATACTTCGTCGTCAGCATCAAGCCAGAACAATGTTGATCACTCAGGTTTCGGCCAGCCACAACAGGTCGATCTTTCAGATCTCTATTCTGACCCCGCCAATGCCGCTTCAACCGGCCAAACAGGGCAGAATGGTGCCGCCGCTGATTCCAAAAACCCTGACGCGGCAAATGCAAACAGAACCGGCGCCAGCGCAGGTTCAGGTTCAGACAATCAGTCGATTAACGAAGGTTCTTCCGGCTCTTCTTCAACTTCGTCTTCAGCTGCCGATGGCAACCCCGGCAGCATCGATACTGCCACAGACAACTCTGAGCAGCCTGCCCAGGCCGACCAGCCAGGCCAGTCACTGGCCGGCGACACCCCAGAAGCATCTAATGAATCTGTTTCCGGCGAAAACGATGCAAGTTCATCCGAAACCTCTGGTTCTTCTTCGTCTTCATCAGAAGAAACTGCCGGCAGCGACGCCAATCTCTCATCTACCAGTGACAGCAACGCAGGTAGCGATGCCGCTGACAACAACAACACAGAAGGCTCCGCTCTGAATGACGCCAGCTCAGAGCTGGCCGCGCCAGCCGATGCGCAAAACCTCGAAAACGGTGCGCAGTCTCTGCATAATGCTGGCGCAGCTGCAAGCGGCAACGACCCCGAAAAACTCGCAGGAAATTCCGCAAACAGCAAAGCTCCGGGCGCTGGCAAAGACGGTCTGCCAGCCCAGGATGAAGAAGACCCCTTCGTGCTTGCCCTTTCATTGAAGGCTGAAGCGCAGAAGGTTTATCAGAGTTTTGATTTTATCGACGGGCACGCCCAGACTTCAGCCGACATCAAAGCCGGTGGCGAAGTTGCGTTTTCACTGAATCTGGGTGCCCAGGTTCAACCTGAAAGCGTGCAAATAAAAGTATCTGACGGTTCCCAGGAAATAAAAGGCAATCTTAAACGCATGGGCGAATCGTTCGTTTATGTTTTTCCGAGTGCCACACCGAATGCCTACATTGAAATCAGTGGCAAAACCGCGAAACAATCGTTCAGCTACCGGCTTGGCATACCGGTTAAATAAACAGGCTTAATAAAACAATGGCTTGAGGGCTGCAGAAACTACTGTTTTCTGCAGCCCTTTTTCATCAATCAATGTTAGTCGCCCGTCAGTTTCAAGGCGCTTCGGAAGGGCCACAAATTCTTCACCGGCATTCTCGCTCACTAGAAACCTGGTGTGCCAGAATCTGGCTGCAGATGAAGTCCAGCGAGCGGTCAAAGCGTTGGCTGGCCAGGAGCATATTTCAGCGAAGGCAAGACAGAAAAGCTGCAACAAGCCCGCATGTCCTGGGTCAGTGGCAAAATCACTGACCGCAGCAGTGGCGATGTTATCGATTTTGATCGGCAGCAGATTGATGCCAACCCCGGTAACTATTTTGAGCCGATTACCCACAAGACAGGATTCAGTAAGGATGCCAGCCAGTTTGGCGGCACCATACCACAGATCATTAGGCCACTTTAACCAGAGATCATCAGGAGCGCGGCCGCAATGCTTTTCAAGAGCCATGAACATTGCGATTCCCGCGATGAGTGAGGGCGGGAACCCTCCGGGTAAAGCCTCAGATGTGAAAGAAAACATCAGACACTGTGAAGCCTGGCTGTGCCAGCGGCGGGAAAACTGCCCCCGGCCGGCAGTCTGTCGGCCGGCAATAAGCATTGCGGGCTCTCCGTCAGGGGCAAACCATGCCGCCTTAAGGTCATCGTTGGTAGAACCTGTTTCCTCGAGCCACTCTATTCGATGCCGGCGAAAAAAATCAAGATTGCCAAGGCAGGCAGCCAGGGCGGCTGACTCTGAAACCGAAACCAGGGTCATGATAGCGCAAGCAGCTTTTTCAGTTCGTTGATTGCCGAGAAATCAGTCAGATCGGGCTGCAATGGAGTTACTGAGACAAAGCCATCCCGCACAGCCACGATATCACAATCGGGATTGGTGTCGCCAATCTCAGGCCAGCCCTGAATCCAGTAGTAGGAACGGCCATTCGGATCAAGGCGATGATCATAAACTTCCCGATAATCGACTTTTCCGGCCCGCGTCAGTCTCATACCGGCGATTTTTTCAGATGGCAATGCCGGAACATTGATATTATAGACTCTGGCGGGGGGTGCCCCGGCGGCGATAAACTGACTGACACACCTTGCGCCCCATTCAGCGGCCACCGAATAATCGGCGTCGGCATTGTAAGAGTCAAGTGAAACAGCAAATGAGGGAATACCCTTAAAAGCTCCCTCAAAAGCAGCGGCGACCGTTCCAGAATAAAAAATATCAACGCAGAGGTTCGGGCCACGATTGATACCCGAAACTACCACATCAGGCCTGAACCCAAGAAGATTAGCGAGAGCGATCTTGGCACAATCAGCCGGGGTGCCTGAAACAGCAAATGCTTTTGCCACCGGAGCCGGGAATTTAACTTCTTTAACACGTAGCGGCTGAGAAAGGGTTATGGAATTGCTGGCAGCACTTCTCTCAACATCAGGAGCCACCACCGTAACCTGGCCCAGTTCGCTCAAAGCCACGGCCAAGGCAATGATGCCAGGAGCTGTGATTCCATCGTCGTTACATAGAAGAATCTGCATGGTACCTCCACCGTTGCAAACATGCTGCAAATCAGGTGATAATAATGAAATAACTTGCGGGTGATACCAAGTCATGATAAGATGTTCCAATTCTGTTTTCAAGGTTTTTTATGCTGAAAGGGCTGGCAATTTCACCGGGGTACGCCCTCGGAAAAATCTATTGTCTCAGGCATGTCCAGCTTGAGAGCATTGAGGGCAGTACAATATCTGCCAGCGAAGTTGACAGCGAAATAGACCGGTTCAAAGCGGCTCTTGAGTTTTCGCGCAGCGAAATCCGTCAACTGCTTGAACTGCCCCAGATCAAAAGCAGCCTTGAAATTTCCAACATTTTTCAGGCTCACATGACCCTGATCGATGACCCCGACCTTCAAAAAGAAGTCACAAAAAGGGTCAAAGAGCAATTGCGTGATTCCCAGTCCATTCTCAGTAGTGTCATCAAAGATTACAGCAATTTTTTCCGCAACCTGCCTGACCCACAATTTCAAGGAAAAGCTATCGACATCATGGATGTCGGCAAGCGCATCATCAAAAATTGCCAGAGACGAAAAAATCGCAGTGCTGAAATCGATGAGATTTCTGAGGGTATTATCATCGCCGCCGAAGATCTTACCCCATCAGAAATCGTCAGTTTTAATCCCCAGAGAATCAAAGGCATCGTCATCGAAGCCGGCACCCCGACTTCGCACGCATCGATTCTGGCACGATCCCTTGGTATTCCGGCACTTATTCAGGTTAAAGACCTGATGAGCCGCGTACACACCGGTAACTTTGCGATTATCGACAGCCACAACGGGCAGATCATTGTTAACCCAGACGACAACCAGCGTCGGCGCTATGTTCGCGAATTAGACCAGTATCGCGAAAAGCAGAAGCGCATGCTAGAGATTCTTTCTGAACCATCAATGACCACTGATGGTGTCACAGTGGCTCTCAAGGCCAATATCGGCCAGACCGCCGACATTGATACCGTAATCGCCAATCATGCCGCCGGAGTAGGCCTCTATCGCACTGAGTTTGCCTATCTGACCCGCCGGACTTTTCCAACCGAAAACGAGCTTTTTGAAACCTACTCATCAGTGGTAAGCAAACTTGGCGATTCGAGTCTGGTTATTCGTACCATCGATATTGGTGGCGACAAAATTTCTCATCTGATGGGCAATTCGCTGGAGCGCAACCCGGAACTGGGCTGGCGTGCCGTGCGCATGTCTCTTGATTGCGAAGAGGTTTTTTCGACCCAGTTACGTGCCATTCTACGGGCCGCGGCCCATGCAAATAAAAACCAGGTCAGCATCCTTTTTCCGATGATTTCGAACCTCGAAGAACTTCGCAAAATCAAGGCCCTGCTGAATCGTATGCACGAAGACCTGATCAGCAAGGGCGAAGCAGTGCCCGAGAATCTGCGGGTCGGTATTATGGTTGAAATCCCCTCAGTGGCGCTTCTGGCCGAAAAGTTTGCCCGGGAAGTCGATTTTTTCTCGATCGGCAGTAACGATCTCGTTCAATATACTCTGGCGGTTGACCGCACCAATTCTAAAGTCTCACACCTTTATCAACCGGCGAATCCTGCAGTTATAAAGCTTATCAGTCGAGTAGTTAAAGTCAGCCAGCAGAGCAACGTTGGCATCAGTCTTTGCGGCGAAATGGCCGGGGATATCAGATATACTATTCTTTTGCTGGGTCTCGGGCTGCGCGAGTTATCGATGAACGCCATTTTGATTCCTGCGGTCAAGCAGGTTGTCCGGAGCGTATCTTTTGCCGAAGCCGAGCGCCTCATTGCCCCGGTAATCAACCTTGATACCGCCGACGAAATCGAACAGGCTCTCAGCAAAATTAACCAGAAACTTGGAATACAGTGAAACGATCACCGGTTACCATACTTTGTCTGCTGCTGCTGACTTTTCTTTGCCTGGCCTGCCAGGCAGATTCTGGCCCTGATGTGGTTACGCCCGCGCCGGTTGCTTTACCCGTTGAGGTTCAGCAGGGTGATTTCCAGATTCTGCCCGAAACAGTAGCCACCCTTGCCGGAGCCCGCTTTAACATTATGTTGGCCCGCACCTTCTCAGAAAAGGCGCAGGGTCTGATGCATTACAAGAGCCTTGCCGACGATCGTGGCATGCTCTTTGTCTACCAGAGCCCCAGAAACATGTCCTTCTGGATGAAAAACACCATGATCCCCCTTGACCTGGTTTTTATTTCAGAGAACCTTGAAGTCATCGAATGGATCGAGAACATGGAACCAGGCTTCGGTCAACCTGAAGCTGTGCTGCCAAAATACAAATCGACTCAGCCGGCTCAATATGCACTTGAATTGAATGCCGGGCAGGTTAAAAAGCTTGGCCTGAAAGTTGGCGACCGCCTGGATATACCGATAACCCTGCTTTATTCAGACTGATAATGTTACCAGGATCTATTGAAAATCTTCTGCGCCTTGCCGGAATATTAATTTCGGTAGTTCTGGCTATTCAACCATGGTTCATAGCCACCCGTTCTGAAGACCCCTTTCTTTTCAGTTCCTGGGCGGTTTTTGCATCGGGCACCATTGCCATCTGCCTGATGTCGGTTCTTTTTCTATTTTTCAGACCCCGACGCGGGCAACTGGTTTTTCTCAGCAGCTTTCTACTCTTTTTCGCCACCATCACAGCTGCGACTCTGAACTCAACTTTCAACAGTAGCCTGCGCGGTTCCATTCTGTTGATATCTGCAATGCTGCTGGCCGCTTTTCTTCGTCTGGCAGCACGCAAGCAGGATATTCCGGCCCTGGCGGCAACCGTAGCCCTCTCTGGCGGTGCCATGGCCATCTACAGCCTGCTGCAGTATAGCGGTTATGATCTTCTGGCCTGGAACTCAGACTACCTGATGGTCGGCACTTTTTCAAACCCCAATTATCTTGGGGCTTTTCTGGTCATTTCGGCCATTATCACCTTTGGCCTCATCGACACCCAGTCACTGCGAACCAGAGACCAGGCGGCATTCACCGTGCTTCTGGTTTTTCAGCTTCTGGCTATTTTTGCCGGTGCCAGAGCTGGGGTTTTGCTGTCTCTGTGTTTTGCGAGCTTTCTCTATTTCACCCGCTTCTGGGAAGTAAGGCCCGGCAAGTTGCTGCGCCGCTCGCCATTACTGGCCGGGTTGCTGCTGACTGTTGTCATCACCGTATCTTATGGCTTGATCTATCTGGCAACCGCCAGTTACCCCTGGGGTTCGCTGAACAAGATGCCACAACGATACATGCCGGCGATCAGCAGGCTGGTTCTCTGGCAAATGGGTTTCGCAATTTTTCTCGATCATCCGCTCACAGGGCTGGGCCCTGGCTCAATCGCCTACCTGATGCCTTCTTATCGGCCACCACAGGGTTCAACAATAGGTATAAAGCCTTTTAACGATGACCCCCATTCAGCAGCAGTTTCGCTGCTGGCAGAACTTGGCTTTTTCAGCCTCTGGGCAGTATGCAGCACGTTCGCCACCCTCTTTGGCTGCTACGCCTGGCGGATTTTTAAAGACCGGGGCACAAAAAGCAGCAAACATGCGTCAGACAGCGTTCTGATTGCTCTGCCCGCTGAAACGGGCGAAAGCAGGAGCGAAGTTGCTGAACAAGATGCCTGCGCCCTGCCTGACTTTCCATGGGGCAGCACCCTGATCGGTCTGCTTATCATCGTGCTCGCTTACAAAGCCGGTTTCACTGGGGCACCCACCTTCTTCTATCTGATTCCACTGCTGATCGCTTTTTTTGGTATCTACAGTGCCTGCCTGCCTGGCCCCGAAAACTACGAAGGAAGCGATGGCCTGAACAAAGCCACTATGGTGGCACTGGTGACTTTTGTTTTTTACAGCCTTTTCAACAACAGTATTTCAATCATACCTTTGTCAGCTTTCATGGTGCTGATTTTCAGCCTGCACCTTTCGTGTTGCCAGCGTGACCTCGTCTGGAAACGCCAGTTTCGCCCGGCTTCAGTGGTTTTTATCGTCTTTCCGGTCGCTTATGTATTTTGTGCCTATAATTTTCAGACGGCCCATCATCTTGAGCAGATTAATCTGTGGCAAGGTCAGTTGTTGCTGAACACCAACCCGGCTGAGGCGCAACGTGCTTTTGAAACCGCAATAAAATCAAATTCACAATCACTTAAAGCCTACTACGGCCTGGCAATCAGCCTCGAAAAACAGAACCGCCCCGAAGAAACCCAGGAAGTACTGAAACGACTCGACACCATAGTGCCAAACGCCTTCAATACCCACTACGAAATGGCACGCATCATGCTGGCACGCAAACAGGTACTTGAGGCGCACCGGCATGCTCTTAAAAGTCTTGAATGGGACAAAGCTCCCAGGTCTTACGAAATGCTCGGGGCAATCCTTCTTCTGGAAGGGGCCACCGGCGAAGCCGAAAAAGTTTTCAACGAGGGGCTGACCGTGTTTCCTGGCAGCGGCATCGAGCGCGAGGCCGCTGATCGAATCAGACTCAACCTTGCCTCAATGGCGGCAGAACGTGGCGATTTCGCCAGATGCCGTATGCTGCTCGAACAGATCACATCTGAAATCAAAAATGATTTGAACCGGCTCTACATGACCGGTATGCTGCTGGCCCGCGAAAAAAAATACCCGGAAGCCCTGGCTATTTTTGAAAAAGCCCTTGAAACCAACCCAGAGAACCCCAGATTGATGAATGCCGCCGGGTTTGTTCTGTGCGAGCAGAATACCAGCCTTGAGCGGGCCGAACAGCTTCTCGAAAATGCTTATCAGTTAGTCAAGAGCCGCAACCCGGTTGACCTGGCTGATCTGCTGATGGTTACCCACAGTCTGGGCAAACTCTACTGGAAACAGAACCGGATGAAAGAAGCTGGTGAACTGTTGAAAATTGCCTGGGAACAATGCCCGGAAGACTGGCCGGTTATCAGGGAAGAAAGGCGCCTCGACTACGAAGATTTCTGCCGGGCCGCCGGGCAGGAGCTACCACGATGATCAGCATGCAAGTTTCTGGAATCATTCTGGCAATCGCCGGCCTCTTGCTTGTTTTTTTGCTTACCGGCCTGGCGCTGCGTCAGAATCAGGCTGGCGAAGTTAACCCAACAAACGGTCTGTATAAAGCATTCTTTGAAGAAAATGCTTTTCCGACTGTTGTGCTTGACCGCAGCCTGACCATCTGCCTGGTCAGCAACAAATTCAGAAGCATGTTCATGCACGGCCTTCAGCCAGGCTCCTTTCATGAAATGTTCGCCCAGAAGCCCTTTGCTGATGTAGCAAAGCTCAAACAAATCATCGAAGATTTCAGCCGCGAAGAGCCTTCCCCCCAAAAGCCGGTGTTTATAAATCTTGATAACAAGCTGGCAGGGTCGGGTAATCACCGGCCAGTGTCTTATCTCATGATCAGAAAGCTTTCAAAATCTGAACTTATCAACCAGGATTACCTGATGATTTCATTTATAGACGAAAACCAGACCAGTTCAATACTTGAAGATATGACCACTCGAATTGAGCGTTCTGAGAGCAATCTGAAAAAGCTTGAAGAACTCGACCGACTCAAATCTGAATTTTTGGCCACTCTCAGCCACGAACTGAAAACGCCCCTGGTTTCAATCAAGGGCTATCTCGATCTCATGGCCACCCAGAAGATGGGCCCGCTCACCGAAAAACAGGAAAAGGCGCTGCGGATTTCATTGAAAAATACCTCGCACCTGAATAACTTGATTTCTTCTATTCTGAATTTTGCACGCATGGAAGCCGGAAAACTCAAATTCGACCGGGTTAACCAGAAGATTTCATCACTCATCAACGACATTATTGATTCTTTGCGGCCAATCGCTGAGGCTCAGCGAGTCAGGCTGGAGGCAGACATTCAGGCATCCATGCCCGCCGTGTCAATTGACAGCGACCTGATTCACCGGGTTATATCCAACCTGATTGAAAATTCGATCAAGTTTTCGCCACCCGACTCTGAAGTGCTGGTGCGTGCCACACCATTAAACGACGAGCAGATTCGCGTTGAAGTTATAGATCATGGCTGTGGCATACCGGCCGATAAGCTCGAATACATCAAAGCACCCTTCTATCAGGCCGACAAATCTGATACTCGGCCAACAGGCGGGCTGGGCCTCGGCCTGGCAATTGCCGAAAAAATACTGATCGGCCACGGCACCACGCTGATTATCAATTCGACTGAAGGCCAGGGAACAAACTGCAGCTTTATTCTGCGGGTGGGCAACGCGGGTTAGTCTTCCATGCCTGATCGGGCCAGATTGAGTTCTTTGAGTTTCAGATACAGATTTTTTCTGTGCATACCGGCCAGTCGCGCCGCTTCAGAAATGTTTCCGGTGGCCTTATCGAGCAGGCTTTCAAAATATTTCCGTTCAAAAGTCTTAAGAAGAATTTCTTTGGCTTCCTTGTATTGCATAGCAAGCATGCCTTCTTCGATGAATTTTTCGTTTTCGAGCTTAGACCTTAGATGAAACCGCTGCGAGTCATTCTGAAAAACGCTCTCGTCCTCAAGAATAATGACTTTTTCGATTAGATTCTGAAGTTCTCGCACATTACCAGGCCAGCTGTATTGCATCAGCCTGCCCATGAACTGGTCAGAGAACTGCAGAGGCTTGCGGTGCAGCTTTTCACAGTATTTAGCCGCGAAAGCCTCGACCAGGGCCGGAATATCACCAAGCCGGTCTCGAAGAGGGGGCAGGTGAATATTTATTACATTGAGTCGGTAAAAGAGGTCTTCGCGAAACGAGCCTTCGTTGATTCCCTTGATCAGATCACGATTTGTGGCGGTAATGACCCGGGTATCCACCGCAATAGTCTGGTTACCGCCGATTCTTTCGAATTCGCGTTCCTGAAGAATACGCAACAGTTTAGTCTGGGTTGCCATGCTCATCTCGCCGATTTCATCAAGAAAAATCGTGCCAGAGTCGGCAATCTCAAATTTGCCAAGCCGGCGATTCAGAGCGCCGGTAAAAGCGCCCCGTTCGAAGCCGAACAGCTCGCTTTCGATAAGGTTTTCGGGCAAGGCCGCGCAGTTTACCCTGATGTAAGGCTTTACCTTTCTCGGGCTGAGGCTATGCAGAGCGTTGGCGACGAGTTCCTTGCCCGTTCCTGATTCACCGGTAATCAGAACGGTAACGTCATTCGGGCCAACCCTTTCGACCAGATCATAGACCCGTTGCATGCATTCACTTGAACCTATAAGAGCCGCCAGCCCGTCACGCTGTTGCAGCTGGTCTTTTAACTGCTGATTTTCGATTCTCAGGTAACACTTTTCGAGCGCCCGGCGAACCGTCAGACGCAATTCGTCATTTGAAAAAGGCTTCGGCAGATAATCATAGGCGCCGCGCTTCATGGCTTCAACAGCTACCGCTTCTGAACCGTAGGCGGTTATGATGATTACAAGAGTCTCAGGGCGTGCAATCAGCAGTTTTTCGAGCAATACCATCCCTGAGTCGCCGGGCATGGTAAGATCGGTGATCACCAGGTCAAAAGAATTGTTCCGAAAGGAATCAAGGGCCTCTTCGGCGCAATGGGCCTTGCTGACCGCATAACCTTCAGGCCTGAGAACGGCTTCAAGAGTATAAAGAACCGATTCTTCATCGTCAACGATAAGAATTTTTGGCATTGCGCCTTTTCGTTGCTGAACTTTAGCCATTGCAAACTCCATCGGGAACATAAAATCTGAATTCGGTGCGGCCAGGTCTGGAATCACATTCAACGCGGCCGCCATGCAGCTCAGCGATCTTGCAGGTGATGGCCAGGCCCAGGCCGGTTCCGTTTGATTTCGTGGTAAAAAAGGGCTCAAAAATTTTGGCTCTGATCGCTTCGTCAATGGCGGGCCCATCATTGCCCACTGTTATCACCGCAAAATGGTCTTTGATTTCAAGACCAATATCAACATTGCCGCCCTTGCCGACTGCCTGGTAGGCATTGAGAAGAATGTTGAGCAACGCCTGCTTGATCTTCTCGGGGTCAATCGGCACCGAACATTTAGCGCAGCAGAAATTTTTGTTAAGCTTGATTTCGTTTCGGGCGGCTTCGTAACGAACCAGTAACAGCAGTTCATTGATGAGATCGACCAGATTGCAGTCATGCAAAGTTGCTTTTTCAGGGCGAACAAGGCTGAGAAGCTCGGCAACCACGCGATTAAGGCGTAACACTTCACCAAGAATTACCCTGGCATGTTCTTTGAGCTGGCCCTCAACCTCTTCACCAATTATTTCTACCAGGCTGCGTATCGCAACCAGAGGATTTCTTATTTCATGGGCGACCGAGGCTGCCAGACGCCCCATTACCGCCCATTTTTCAGTTTCGAGCATCTGCTGTTCAACTTTTTTCTGGTCAGTGACGTCTTCGACCGAGAGAACGCAACCCTTCAATTCAGTCTCTTCAAGCAGCGGAAACAACTGCACCTTTATCTGGCGACGCGACTGACCATCGTCACAGGGCAGAATCTTCTCAGATTTCTGCTGCGCAACCGCCGAAGCTTGACCCGGTGAAGTGTAGGTGGCAACCTCAGCCAGAAGGGCCGCGGCAAAAGTCTGATCTTCAAGTTTTGAACAAAATTCATCGAGGCCGCCAGCGGCAAAATCAAAATCCTTAACACCGAACAATGCCGACATCTGTTCGTTACCAACCAGAAACCGCTTTTTAAAGTCAACGGCAACCAGCCCCTGAGTGATACTGGCCAGAATATTTTTCATCCAGTGATTCCATTCAGCGAGCTCATCATAGAGCGAGGCATTCTCGACCAGCGCGGCGAGAACCGGCGCAATGGTTTCGAGAAAACGGCGCACCCCTTCCGAATAACCACCGGGATCATTTTTGGCAAGCAACATGACCCCATTCATACGCTGCCCGGCAACCAGAGGGATGCAGATGATCGATACCCCGTCACACTGGGTTTCGCCGATGCTTCGACTGAGAAAGCAATTATTCACGGCATTTTCGAGCAGACTGTCTTTGAGGAATTTTTCGCCATGCACATTAACCACGCCCTCAAAACGAAAATTACGGCGATTTTGCAGAACAATCTGCCCAAAAGAGCTGAATGAAAGCGTTTGCGCCTTTTCGAGGAATTTCTCGAGAATCTCGCTGAACTCAATGTGCAGGGTCATCTTGCGCATCAATTCATAAATTTCCCATAATTCCTGGAGTTTCTCGTCATTCGCGCGGTTTCTAACCAGATTCTCCTTGAAGGTTTCTTGAACGGTAACGGCCATGCGGTTAAACGAATCGCCGAGATTCTTGAGTTCGCCGGAGCCTTTAGCCTGAACCCGGACTGAATAATCGCCGCGACCAAATTCATCAATGCCGGTCATCAGGTCGTTCAAAGGCTCGAGAATGCTATTTGAAGCAAAAAGTGCCACCAGAAGGCCCAGAATCATGCTGAGCACAAGTAATCCGGCAAAGGCGCTGGCGCTCTCGCCCGCTCTCTGTTGCCAGACAGCCGGAATGCCGACCCCGATCATACCGGCAAGGTTTCCATCGACAATGACCTTGAAAAAAACCTCACGGTAGGTCTGGCCCGAGCCAGCATGACTTTCAAGGTCAGCCACCGTATTGATGTCAGGAAAACCGGCAGGAGGAACGCGAGCATCGTCGCCCCACTTTTTCCACCAGTTGGTGTCGTAGAGAGTCAGCTTCAACTCAGCATCCACACCAGATCTGCCGGTAAAAATATTATCAAGTGCTTCAGATTGCCCCAAAGCTAAAAACTGCTGGGCGGGCCGCCGCAAAAGATTACCCAGGGAAACAGCCGAATTCATTGCTTCTTCGGCCATAGCGATCCGTTCACGCGAAAACCCGCCCACTGCCAGAAAAGCATTGGTAATAAAAATCAGGGTGCCGAACAAAAAAAGGAACCTGCCCTGTAGAGTTTTCGGAAACATGCTTTTGCCCTTTAAACCGGTATCCAGAAAGAAACGACCGTGCCGGTGCCCGGGTCAGAAACGATATGAAATTCACCCCCGGCAAAGCGCACTCGTTCTTCCATGCTTATCAGACCAAGCTTTTTCAAGGTTCCATACTTTTTTCGGGTTTCAGAAACGTCAAAACCCTTGCCGTCATCTTTGATAACCACCGCTAAGCGGTTTTTCGGATCGTCAAAGTTGAGAAAAATATGAACTGAGCTGGCTGACGCATGCTTAACGGCATTGTTGGCCGCTTCCTGAATCACTCTGAAAACCGCAAGCTCGCGGTCGCCGCCGATTTTCACCCGGGTTCCCTCGACTTCGACATATACCGAAACGCCAGTTCTCGCTTTAAAACCGCTGATAAACTGCTCAAGAGTTGGTATCAAGCCGAGGTCATCAAGGGCCATGGGGCGCAGGTCGAAAATAAAGCGTCTGATATCCTTCAGACTCCTGATCACCGAATCTTTAAGCTCATGCAGTTCAGCCACGAGTTTTTCATCGTCAGTGTGCTGTTCAATGCAGTAATCGATGCGCATGGTCAGACTGGCAAGCGTTTGAGCGGGGCCATCATGAATTTCACGCGAAATTCGCTTGCGTTCTTCTTCCTGGGCGCCAATGATACCATCAGCCTGGCTGACACCGGTTTGCTCACGGCTGGCGCTTAAAATGCCCCGGATACGCCTGACAATGTTATCAGCCTGCGTTGAAAGCCTTTCGAACATCTGCACCGCATTTTCGGGGCTGAGGGTTGGATCCCCCTGGATAGCTTCTCGAAGGCTGTCAAAAGCACTTTTCGCTTTTGGAGCGATGCGCGGGTTCATGGCAGAAACGGCCAGAATGATGTTTTCGAGGTCATCAAGCCGGTCAGAAACTGCCCCACGGGTTTCGGCAGGGCTTTGAATTGCAGAGGCCAGTTTCTGCAAAGATTCAAGACTGCTCTGAAAATTGGCTAATTCCTGGGCAACTGCTTCAAATGATGATTCTGGCATAAAAGTGTTTCCCGGCCTTACTTTGCGGCCTTAATTCTGTTGATTTCAAGCTCGGCGCGACGCTTCAAAGCGTATGAATCGCCACCGGCCCGGGCTATTTTTTCAAGTTCAGCAATCGCCTGGCTGGCCTTTCCGTTTGCTTCCAGGCATTTCGCATAACGAATGCGCAGGTCGATTCGGTGCGGGCTGATTTCAAGAGCCTGCCGCAGATACTGCTCGCCTTTGGCGAAATTACCGGTGGTTTCAGCAAGTCGACCGAGCCGGGTCAAGGTTACCGAATCGCGGCGGCCAAGCTTGTATGAACGCTCGATCGCATCAAACGCATCTTTATGCATCGACAGCTTCTCAAAAATAACACCGATCATGTCGTAGGTCTGGGCATCTTTCGTGAGCTTCAGCACTTCAAGATAGTTAGGCAGGGCCGCTTCCCATTTGCCGCGCGAAAATTCGGCAGCCCCTTTTTTGCGAAATTCTTCAATCTTCTTTTTGACTGCGTCCGGATCAACTTCTTGAGCTACTGAATCACGGAACAGTTCGCTCCCTGGCTCGCGAACAGCCTCGTCAGGAGCAAGCCCGGCTTTTCTCATCTGTTCGGCTCTTTTTTTGTCTGTGACGACTGCTGGCTCTTCAACGACTGATGGCGCTGCCTGAATGACCTTGCCGACCGGCAAAGACGCCTGAACAGGTGCCATCGCGACCGGCTTAACTGGTTTATCAACCATTTTTTCGGGAACCGGGGTGGCTGCTGCGACCACTATCGCTGGCTCAGCAGCAGGGACGATCGTAGTCTTAACTGGCGCGGCCACCGGCGCTGCAACGGCCACTGCAGGGGAAATGACACGAGCGGCAGGCTCGACAATTGCTGTTGAATTTTCGCTGCCAGCCTCGAAAAGAATCTTTCCGGAAACGGGCAGATCGAGGGTTTCGGCAGTCTGCTTTTCGACCAGGCGTTCACTGCCTTTGCCCTGCACAACGACGACACTGTCACCTGTAACCGGGCTGACATCAATGTTCTGCCGTGCTTCAGCATCATCAGGAGCAAGACTCAGGATTCGCTGAAAATAACGGCGGGCCTCAGCCGGTCGGCCGGCCATCGACAAAGCCCTGGCAAGCTGCCGGTTAAAATCAATATTCAAAGGTTCAAGGGCCACCGCCTTTTCGAGGGCGGCAACAGATTCTGGAAACAGCTTCAGATCAAGATAGATCGAACCAAGCAGATAATTGCCCCTGACATTCTCGGCGTCAGAACGCAGACCCTTCATGATCGCCTGCGAAGCCTGAGCGAGCTCTGAGCGGTCGTAGAGCAACTTACCAAGATTCAGCCAGGCCTGGGTATCGTCATGATAGGTTTCGAGATAGCGTCTGAGATTGAGTTCATAAGCAACCATATCGTCGGCACGATAAAATGAATTCAGAATGATACGCCACTGCCCTTTATCAGGCTCGTTGGTCGCAAGATCTTCGACGAAAAGCCTTGCTGCCTCAGGGTAATTACCCGCTTTAACCATTTCAATGCCGCTGACAAAAGGAGGCGCAGCAGCAGGAACTTCGCTGACATCAACTTCGGCCGGAGGCTCGACAACGACCGGAACCGCCGGGGCGGGATTCTCGACCGCAACGACCTCATTCGACTGCATCGCAGACCCGGCGACCGGCAGCACCGACGGGGCACCGCCAGCTGCTTTGCCCGCCGGCCTCATATCGGCAGCTACCGCAAAGTGAGTATTCTGCTCAAAACGCCCTTCTGAGCCACTTTTATCGAGCCATAGCCCGACAAGAATAAAAATCATCACCAGACCGACATAAATTTTCCACGACTGGCCAGATACTTTCATGGCGCCAAAATCCGCTGAATAAATCACCTGGCCCGGTTCAAAGTCTTCGGTGTCTTCGGTGTCTTCGGTGTCTTCGGTATCTTTACCATCTGTATCAGCCGTGCTGGCCGTCTTTGCAACTTCGACGACAATATCGGCGTCTTCATGTGACTCAGACAAAACCGGCGAAGGCGACACTTCATGAACCGCGGCGGCATTAGTTTGCGCCTGGGGATGCTGGGTCAGCAAACCGGTCGCTCTCGAGTGCTCGCGCAACAGACCGGCGGTTGGGTTCTGCAAAATCGGCAGAAGAACGCGTTCGACTTCAAACCAGTCTCTGAAACTGCTGAAGAGCGAAAGATAATAGGCATCCTTGATGTTGTAGATCCAGAGAAGAATAAAAACAACCGAAAGAACGTAGGTGGCGATAACCATCAGATGAGCACCCAGCATCGGGAAAACCGCATTATAAATGATTCCGCCGTGATAGGTGCTGAAAGCCGCGAAAATGCCGCCAAAATAAACACTCATCAGCATCATGCCCCGGTCGATATGGCCCGCATAAATCTGCCCCAGCCCCATGACGAAAAAAGACATGAGAGCAGCAGCGCCCGGGTTACGGGTAGAACCCCTGAGGTGTTCTCTTCTCAGGTCGTTTACCCATTGACTGTTCTGATTTTCTTTCAATGTTTTACTCCAGAACGTCAATCAGGCAGCCACTTTTAACCAGACAAAGCTTGACGCTTCGCTGCAGACAATGTTCAACCAGATCGGTCCGTTCGTAATTGGCAATGATCATGCCGCGAATATCAGCGGATTTGAACTGCCCACCGGTTACTTCGCTGCCAAACGAACTCGTATTGGCCCGAAGATGATCCATAAGATCAAGAGCCTCGCTGATCTGCACCGGTTCAGGGCTATAAAGAATCTGCACCACCATCAGAACCCCTTTGCGATCCTGGCAGAGCAGATCAATGCGCCGTTTTCTTTCGCCAGTCATTGAAACAGTATAATTTTTATGGATAATGCGCAGCCCCTTCTCAAAAAGGCTGATGTGCGCAGCAACCCAGATTTCAAATTCACGCTTTGAATTGAAAAAACTATTCGAAGTGAACTGCTCAAAAAGTGATTCAATCATATTAACCTGCTCTTTGAGGCGGCGGTTTTCTTCCTGCATCACAACAATGCGCTCCCAGAGCTTTTTGTTCTCTTCGAGAAGCACAATCAAACCTTTGACTTCGCCTTCGTTGAATTCGCCAAGCGGCCGTGCCAGAAGTCTGGTGACCAGCGAACGCAACGGGGTAGTGCCGTCAAGCTGCCCTTTTTCGACCTGTTCTTCGCGCTTGATTACCAGAACTGGCATCTCATTCTGTTTCCATTTAATCAGCAGGTCATCACCGGGTGAAAATACCCGAAGCAGATCGCCAATGATTATCTTGCGCTTTTCAAAATCAGGCGCCCGACCCTGCATGCGCTTGCCGCTGATTTCAATCTCAAAACCTTCTTTGAATGAAAAGAGGCGGTTATATAACTCGTCTTCACGAGCAAACCATTTCAGGTAACGACCGCTGTGCTCCTGGTGCGACAGGCGTTTTCTGATTACCATTTTTTCCTGGGGGGCAAAAATCTGGCAGCCGACAACACCACCGCGTTCCCGGGTAGAAGTCAACACGATCTCTGATTCAGGAACAGCCATGGTCAGCACTTCGCCGATAAAAAGGCTCCGTTTATCCCATTCTACAGAAAGATTGGCAATTTCCTGGCCATCAACAACCATATCAAAAACCAGACTTTGCGGAATAATAGCTCTAACTTCCGCGTCTTGCGCGGTGTCCCAGGTGATGGCACCCTTGTCGATTTCCCTGGCGGTCAACTTTTTCCTGAATTCCGGCATTTCAGAAACTCCAGTTTAAAATTCGATTTTTCATATCATCAGCAACCTCGCCCAGTCTGCCGATCAACGCCCGCGCATACTCTTCAAGTTTCTGGGCAAGAACCACAGTTATCGGAACCATGGCAACACCATCTGGAACCTTGTATTCAAAGCTGCTGTCGGGAATATCCTCATTCAATTTATACTTAAGAACCATCAGGCGGCCACGTTCTTCGCCCTTCTGGTTGTATTCAATCACCTTGGCCGGCAGGTAATCGCGGTTGGAAAATACCATATCATAAAAACCGATATCAAACACGTTACGAAAAACCGCTTCCATCTTCGGGTTGAAGCGCAGATAAAGCAATGCTTCGCCCGATGGCAGCGTTTCGGTTTTAAGTGGTTCAATTTTAAAAAATGAAAACAGGGTTTTGCGGGTCAGATTGGTAAAGAGCTTTTTGGGGTTAAACCATGAAAAATAGGCAGAAAAGCCGCCCGTCTCAGAAAAATGGTAAAACACCTCATTGATGGTCGCTACGTAGATCCAGAGTTTCTGGCCATTGAAATACACCTTGACCGATTCGTCGGCAAAAATGATCATGAATTTATCAGGGTTCTTGATCGACAGAGTGACGCTCTTGCCAGCATCGGCGTTCTGCATGATCACATCGGCCGCCATCGCTGTAATTTTTTCAGTGCGCTTTTCCATGTTGTCAAAGAGGGCTTCGGCTGTAAAGGTAGCAATCTCACCAGCCTGGGCGGGCAGAAGCGCCAGACGGGCCAGCAGAAACAAAACAAGCAATGCGAGCCTGAACCTGGAAAGACAAAAAAACATCTGATTATGCAACATCATACCGCCCCTGGTGGTCTGGCTACCATGGCCCCGGCCAGTTCAACTGCCGCGCCAAGCTTCTCGGCAACCAGCTGCTGCAGATCTTTTTCGGCTCTGATAAGCGGCGCATATAACCCAAATATTTCGAGCAACCTGCAAAGGCAGGCTTCGGGGCTATTCGAAGCTGGCAGACTGATGGCGTCAAGAATTTCTTTAACCTGCTGAATCGACCCGGTGGCAACCGGGTTCTGCCAGGCATTCAAGACCGCGAGGCGGCTGACGGGAATTCCGGATGCCCATTCAAAAGCAGGCTCGTCAGCATTGCCAGCCAGACGACCGACGGTTTTCAGGCTGAGATTGACCATTACCGCTGTGCCATCAGGTATTGAATAACCGGGTATAGCGGCGTAAACCGTCATCCTTCCGCATTCAACCCCGGCAAGCGAAATTTTCCAGCCGACCGCCTGCTCATCTGGCAAAAATTTGCGGCGCACGTCAGAAGAAATTGCAAACAGCGCGTTTTCGTTTTCAGGGAACAGCTCCTGCTGGACCTGCTGCAAGAAAACGCTGACAGCACTGAGGTAGTCTTGTTGATACAACCCTGCAAACCAGATCAGATCATGACCTGGAAAGGATTTTTCGGCCAGGAAGCCCGATGCGGCCTCGGGAATCTGAAAAGCAAAACATGACCCGATACCTTTGCCGGCAACAGCAAGATAAAAATCAGGGTGACACCACGGCTCTCGCAGTGGCGCAGGGATGGCCGGCAGTTCTATGGCAGCCTGCTTTGCAAAAATTTTGCGAAAAGACTCGGTCAATTTTAAAAGGTTCAACCCAGATCTCCGGATATTACTGTCGATTTTTGCCCGACCGTCTGGTATTATACAGTATCTTGCACCAGTTAACAAACTCAAAATAGCAGAAAGATGGGGGCACGGATGATCAGTCTGGCAAATTTTGCTCAAGAAATAATCGAAAAAAAAACGCCGGCAATGCTTGTTTTTACCGCTGAATGGTGCCGACCATGCGCATTACAGAAACCTCTTGTAATTAAGCTAACCCAAGAGTTCGGCGACCGGGTGCTTATCGAGACTATCGATGTCGATCAGCAGGCCGATCTCGCTGACCATCTGCAAGTCAGAACCCTGCCCGCCACCCTGGTTTATGCTGAAGGCGAGCTGGTTGAGCATCTGCATGGTTACCAGGCCGAAGATTTTCTTACGGCCTATATCAAGCACATAATTGAGCAGACCCGCCGGGGTGCACCTGCTGCATCTGATGCCGCAAAGCCCTGAGCTGGTCAGTTTTTTTCGAACAGCCTGAACCGCTCAATACTGGTCGCCCGGCCCTTCTCATCTGACTCGACCACGATGCCCTCAACTTTTCCCGGGGGCGGGGCGCAGAGGAATTTGTCAGAAAAACCACTGATAAATCGACCGGTAACCGTATGCCGATCAACGCCAATGACGCCGTCAACGGCACCGGTCATGCCGATATCAGTTATGACCGCCGTATTGCCATCGGGAAGTAACCGTTCATCAGAGGTCTGCACGTGCGTGTGGGTGCCGTAGGCTACCGTGGCACGCCCGTTCACATGCCAGAAGAATGCCAGCTTTTCTGAAGTTGCCTCGGCATGCAGGTCAACAACCAACGGCATCGACCCGGGCAACCCGGCATGCAGTTGATCAAATATCGCAAACGGGCAATCGGCGTGATCCATGAAGACCCGCCCGGCAAGATTGATTACCGCCAGATCGCCAACTTTGGGCTTGTGAAAAACCCTGACGCCGCTACCAACCGTCGCCGCCGTAATGTTGTGCGGTCTGAGAATAAAGTCGTTTCGGGTCAATAATTCAGGCCATTCCGGGCGTGAAAAAATATGATTGCCCGTAGTAATTATGTCAACCCCACAGGCTTTGATAAAATTGGCATGCTTGGCTGACAAACCGTTGCCGGCCGTAACATTTTCACCGTTGGCGATTACCCAGTCAGGCTGATAGCGTGCCTGCAACTCAGGCAGAAGATTCTGCAGGGCATCGCGCCCTGTCTTGCCATAAATATCGCCGATCATGAGAATTTTCATAGTGCATTTATGAGACTGCCCCGGGGAGGCCCGGGGCAGTCAATATGTCAGTTCAAGGTTAGACTTGCTTATCGCTAATCGATCAATGAGCAACTTCAACGCTTCTGGTTTCGCGGATCAGCACAACTTTAACCTGACCCGGGTATTCCATGTCGTTTTCGATTTTCTTGACAATGTCACGGCAAACCTTCGGAGCAGAAATATCGTCAATCTCTTCAGGGGTAACCATAACGCGAATTTCGCGGCCGGCCTGAATCGCATAGGCAGACGAAACACCCTTGAAACTCTTGGCGATTGTTTCAAGATCAACAAGACGCTTGATATAAGCTTCAAGAGATTCACTTCTTGCACCACGTCTTGATGCGGAGATAGCATCAGCGGCAGCGATCAGAACTGCTTCGGGAGTTTCGAACGGCACATCTTCGTGGTGGGCACCGATGGCGTTGACTACCTTTGCGGATTCCTGGTATTTGCGTGCAAAATCAGCGCCGAGCTTGGCATGATTGCCTTCGTCGCTCTCGATAACCTTGCCGATATCGTGCAACAGGCCGGCACGACGGGCCAGCTGAATGTCAGCACCGATTTCAGCCGCAAGATTGCTGGCGAGATTGGCCACTTCGATTGAATGCTGCAGAACGTTCTGACCGTAAGAAGTGCGGTAATTCAGACGCCCGACGATTTCAACGAGTTCCTGGTGAATGCTCTGAATGCCAAGGGCCAGCATGGTCTGTTCGCCGGCTTCTTTGATGCGCAGATGCACTTCTTTCTGGGCCTTTTCGTAGAGTTCTTCAATCTTGGCCGGGTGAATGCGCCCGTCGAGGGTGAGGTTCTCGAGGGTAACACGGGCTACTTCACGTTTGATCGGGTCGAAAGACGAAAGAACAACCGCTTCGGGTGTGTCGTCGATGATGACGTCAACCCCGGTCAGGTTCTCGAAGGCTCTGATATTGCGGCCTTCACGACCGATAATGCGGCCCTTCATTTCTTCGCTGGGCAATTCAACAACCGTGACGATCGGGTCAATGGTATGGTCGGTGGCACAACGCTGAATCGAGGTTGCGAGAATTTCGCGAGATTTCTTGTCAGATGAGCTCTTGATCTTCTGTTCGGCTTCGTTGACCTTGAGGGCGATTTCATATTGCAGCTCGTCTTCAATCTTTTTCATGAGCTGCTCTTTGGCCTGGGCAGGCGTCAGACCGGCGACTCGTTCGAGTTCTTTCTTCTGCTGATCGATCAGGTCGAGGCTGTCTTTTTTCAGTTTGTCGAGCTCGCCTTCTTTATCGCGGAGCAGGTCAGCACGCTTTTCGAGAGTGTCCGCACGGGCATCAACCTTTTCAAGGCGGGCAGTCAGGTGTGTTTCGAGCTTTTCGATTTCCTGGCGCCGTTTCTGGATCTCACGATCCGAGTTTTTCTTTTCGTTCAGTTCCTTTTCTTTAATTTCCTTGGCTTTTTTCTGAGCTGATAGCAGCTCATTCTGCGCGGCAGCGCGGGCTTCATCAAGAATTTCCTTTTCCTGCTTTCTTGCGGTCGCAAGAATACTGTCACCGTTCTTTTTGGTCTGGTGATTAAAGGCGAAATAAGCGATGAGGGCACCCACACCTGCAAATATAAGATATAACAGGTATTGCATGGTTCCTCCGTTGGAATCAGGGGGTAATTTTTTTGACAGGCCCTTAAGGTCTGTCAAGGACGGTTTCTGCATGAATTAGAGTTTTTCCTGGTGTAATTTTACGCCGAATTCCTTCTTGAGCTCTTCGACATAAGCCTCGAAGGCTTCTCTCTGCTTCTGGGGCAACAGGTGGCCACGAATCTGTTCTTTAACTTCTTCGAGTTTCTTGTTGCCGGCCGGCTGACGTTCATCAACCCTGATGATATGGTAACCGAACTGGGTTTTAACCGGGCCAACGAGTTTGCCGATTTCGGCAGTTTTGCAGGCTGCGTCAAATTCTGGAACCATCTGGCCTTCGCCGAAAGCGCCAAGGTCGCCGCCTTCTTTGCCGGATGGGCAGGTCGATTTTTCGCGGGCCAGATCAGAAAATCTTGCCGGGTCTTTTTCGAGGGTGGCAAACAGTTCTTTGGCTTCAGCTTCTTCTTTTACGAGAATATGGTGCGCCTTGATCTGAGCCGGAACAGCGAACTGGGCCAGATTCTTCTGATAAAATTCATCAATGGCCTTGTCGTCTATCTGAATGCCGTCAAGTTTGTCTGACAGGAGCTTGTGAATCATGGTGCGGCGTGCAACATCACTGATAACATCGGGGAACTGCTGCGATAATGCTGCGAAATTCTTTTCAGCGCAGGCTGCGGCAAGATGTCTTGAGTAGAAGCGTTCAAGGAAATCATTAAGACCTTCACCGCCAAGAATCTGGGGTCTGAGAATCGACGGAACCTGCTGCAATTCAGCATCAAACTCAGCTACTTTGAATTCTTTGTTGCCGATTTTAAAGAGCACGGCATCTTTTTCGGCATCAGTTAAGGCTTCTTTGCGCAGTGATTCTGCAGCAGAAGCGTTCAACACGAAGGTAACTTCCTTCTTCATTTTTTCAAGCTCAGCTTTGTAGGCATCCTGCTGCTTCTGGCTGGAAAGTTCGCGGCGGATCTGGGCGGAAACACTGTCAAAAGCCTTGACGCCGCCTTCCTTCTTTTCGCTGTATTTGGCGAGAATATAAAGATCTTCGTCGATCTTGATCGGCCCTGAAACTTTATCAGCCTGCAAAGCCTTGAGAGCGCCAAGGATTTCGGGTTCAAGCTGGGTTTCTGCAACAAAGCCCTTGTCGCCGCCGTTATCTTTGGCATCATCAATCGATTCGGCTTTTGCCAGTTCAACGAAAGATTTGCCGGCGTCGAGCTGCTTTTTAACTTCGGCCGCTTTATCGGCAGATTTAACCGACATCTGGAAAAGATGATATTGAACCGGGTCAACATAACTGGTCTGGTTCTTGTCGTAATGACTTTTTAATTCTTCGTCTTTAATTTCAACGGCATTGACAGTCTTGTTCATGCTTTCAGCTGCCAGTCTGAAGGTTGCCATTTCCTTGAAGTTTTTGTCGTAATCTTCGCCCTTGTTCAAACCCATCTGTTCAGCTTTTTTCTGCAGAACGTTAACTTCAACCATCTGGGTGAGAAATTCCTGGCGACCATCGGGAGTCGCGAATCTGGCAACCGCTTCGGGCCTCGAATTAGCAACCACACCAGCAAGTTCTTTATCATATTGGGCGCGGGTAACTTTATCAGTGCCAACTTCAGCGAGAACATCTTCGGGGTTGCCCTTGGCGACGGGCGCAGCAACAACAGGAAGAGCTGCTGCGGCAGGTGCTGCGGGTTCAACTACGACTGGAGTTGCGGGTTCAACTGCTGCCGGGGCCGGGGTTGCCGGGGTTTCCTGGGCGTATGAAGGGGCGACGAAAGTCGCGAGAAGAAAAAGAAAAATAAACAAAGCGCTTGAGCGCTGCTGTTTCAGATACATATTGCCTCCGCTTAATTTTAAATGCGGTAAGATTATAACATTGTAAAAATCGGAATTCAATCAAAGTTAAAGGCAAATTAAAAGCCGCCGGTCAACCTGAGTTGACCGGCGGCGCTTAAAGCTTCAGCAGCTAATTACTGCACTCTTACAAATACCAGACCATCAAAGAACAGGGTCGCGCTGCCACCAGAACCTGCACTGATCGCAGTCAGATCAATATCGATGCCCGAGAGGCCACCGTTGACCTGAATCTGCCCCAAAGAAACCACAGTTCTGGTCTTGTTGATCGAGCTATAACCACTGATATCCTTCTCGAGAAGGGTTGCGTTCAGAATCCCGTTCTCTCGAATCGA
The DNA here is from genome assembly GCA_035352635.1 of Candidatus Rifleibacterium sp. Taxonomy (GTDB): domain Bacteria; phylum Muiribacteriota; class Ozemobacteria; order Ozemobacterales; family Ozemobacteraceae; genus Rifleibacterium. Next base: position 6,587 of record DAOPYA010000008.1, on the reverse strand, counting down.
CACCCGCCAGTTGCCGCTCGAAGTGTGCGGATAATAATAGGCAAGAACGTTATAACGATAAGCACCCGTGGTGGGAGCCGGCAATCTGAAATAGTCTGACGAAAAGAGGTTGCCCGAACCATATCTGAACTGGTCGCCACTGCCTGGCACACCAACAGTAGAAGGCACCAGCAGAGCCACACCAGCACCAGAGTAGTAATCAACCTTCGGGTAATCTTTCGAGGTATAGACAACATAGAAATGGTTCAGGTTGTCATTGGCCACATCGTCAAATTCCCAGTTCGGGTTTTCACCTTCGAGAATCGCCACAAACATACCGCCCGGGTAAGCCTTGACATAGGGGCTGAGTTCACTTTCCTTGCCAGATGAGCTTACGGCAGAAACCTTAAAGAAATAGGGAATACCAAACTCAAGCTTAGTGCCCTTCTTATCAGGGTTCTGATTATAAGAACTCGGGTAAGCATTGATAACGTAGGCTGATGCTTCGTTCCACTGTGGCTGACCGGTAAGCATTTTGGTGTAACCACCATCAGCAACCGTCGAGAAATATACGTTGTAGCTGACGGCATTCTTGCTTGAATCCCAGGCCAGCTTGATACCTGATTCAGTTGCACTCGATGACCAGGCCTTAACATTGGCGGGCACCGTCGGAATATCGGCATCGGAAGCCTGAGTGGTAATCGAACTCATCTTGCTGACGTTGCCATTGCGATCGAGCACTCGCAGCACAAAGAGATTGTATGAAGTGCCGTTGATGTCTTTAAAGCTCTGGGTCAGGTTGGCGGTGCCGTTGTCTTCAACGATACCGATCAGCGAGAACAGCCCGTCATTCGAATTGGCGCGGAAAATTAGATAGCTGTCAAGATCGAGGGTCGGGTTAAGACCCTGGAAAATATTCGAACCATCTTCGTTAACGGTCGGCTTACTCCAGCTGATGACCGGGTCAACATCATTACTGACTGACAGATTGAATGGCGAGGTAGGAATAGTGTCGTCACCCGATTTCAGAGTCACCTGCACCGGGTCAGAGTTTTCGCTCTCGGTATAGTTTTCATTAAATGAACGCACAATGTAGGTATACTGTTCGGCAGATGATTTGCTGATCGAAGAATCAACAAAACCCGGTGTATCCTGGGGAACGGAAGATACCCAGGTAACGCCGCCGGCACTGGTGCTGAGACCACGATAAATATTATAGCCTTTTATATTTCTGGAGGTTACTTTGTCCCAGGCGACGTATACTGCTTCGGTAGAAGCTCTGGCCTTGATATTGACGACCCTGGGCGGTCTTTCTTCGGCAGGCAACCCGGCCCGCAGTTGAATGGCATTGGTGCGAGACAAATCCGACTCTTTGCCCTGCGTATCGAAAGCCGAGATCTTGTAGAAATAATACTGGTCATTGACCAGACCATTCTGCTGATCGTTGTCGAGATAGGAAGGGGCTGCCTGGTTGCCGATGGTGGCAATCAGGGTGAATGGCCCACCCGAACTCGTCGAACGATAAAGCTTGTAACCAACCAGATCGGCTTCGGTATTGGCAGACCAGCCTATATAGCAGGCTCGTTCCTTACCGCTGCCGGTAACGTTCTGCGGGATATTCGGGGCTTCATAGTCAGTCAGACCCGGATCCTTCTTTGTTCCAGTGGTGCAGCCGAACAAGCTGAAAATCATGAGCAGCAAGGCAACTGCCATGAAGTTTCGCCCGGCTTTTCTGGGCACAACTTTTTTCCACATAAAGTAATCTCCTTTTCAGAGCAATTGACAAAATTTCATTTCTATCATCGTCAAAGGTGCAGAAAGTAATTAGCTTTTTAATTATTAAGCCGCACCACAAAAGAAAACATGCTGCCATTATGCTGTCGCTGCCGCCTGAACGAAAAATATTCACCCTCCCGGCAGAAGGTGCACTTGTCATAATCAACGATTTTATCGGGCAGCACACCGGCCTGTTGGAGCTGCCAGCGATTCAACGCCCGCATGTTAAGATGCCAGCGACCCCGCCGCACGAAGAACTGTTGCCATTGCCGGTCAACAGCCACAAACTGCTCAAAAACTTCGTCTCCCATTTCGAGACAGCATTTGCCGATACAGGGTCCGATATAAACCCGCAAAGCCGCAGCAGCAATGCCATATTGCGCGGAAAACTGCGAAACGGCCTGCCCAGCAATATTGAGACAGGTGCTGCGCCAACCGGCATGCACAGCCGCCACCGCCTCGTCGGCATAAATAAGCAGCGGCAGACAATCGGCAGAAAATACCCCGACCGGTCGGTCAGTAAGACCAGTGATTACCCCGTCAGCTTCACCGGCCAGCAGACTGGCCGTATCGGCTTCAACCGGCATAATCCTGGCCTCGTGAACCTGGTGCCCGTAGGTCGGCAAAGCCAGGTCGTATTGCCCGACAACCGGCAGGCTGTTCCAAAGCAATTTAACCTGCTCGTCAGGCATTTTATACAATGCAAGATCGCCGTCACCGGCATCAGAAAAAGCTGCGATAATATTGTTGTCGTGAAAAAGCTTCATAAAAATCAATAATCAGGTGAGAGTGAGGCCAGCATCTTCTCAGCCAGTTCATCAACCGCATCGCGCCTGGTCGAGACTTCTTTGACCATCTTCAGGGTGCGAACCGCGTCATCGGGGCGGCCTTTTCTCGCATACAGCGAAGCCAGCACCACATAAGCTTCTTTCATGGTGCGGTCGAGAGCGATGGCTTTCTTGCTCTTGTCGTAAGCATCCTGATAACGGCCCTGATTGTAGCAGAGCAGAGCTATGTCCTTGTGGACTTCAGCGCTTTCGGGGTCGAGGCTCAGAGCCTTGTTGAATTCTGTTTCGGCAAGCGCATACTGCCCCGATCTGAAAAAATCCTTGCCCATATCACGGTGTGTTTCGGCTTTCTGTGAACTCTTCGCTTCCATCTGCTGGCGAACCCGCAGCAGCAGATTTCTTGATTGCCTCGACACCATGGTGGTTTCCGGAGCATTGTTAATGATGTAATTCAGCTCGCTGGCCGCTTCCGAAATCAGGCCGCGGTCAAGATATGATTTGCTCAATGAATATTTTCTTTCCAGCTCACGTTCCTGGCCGATGGTAATCTCTCTGGGCGCCGAAGACATGCGCACCGAAGCCGCTGAATACGACGAAGCAACAGTATTGGTGTCGCGTTCATTGCGTGCGGCAATGCTGGCCCGGCTGAACGATTCAGGTGCCGGAGCAACCGATATCGGGTTCATTGCCAGTGAATCATAGGCAGCAACCGGCTTTTCGGCAACACTTACCGGGGTAAAGCTGGTATTGCTCTCGGCAGGAGTGGCGGCAATATTGTAGGAGGAACCAAGAGAGCCAGACTTGCCTTTGCGTTCAAGAAATTCCTGCAGTTTTGAACTGCCCTGCATTTTCTTGACATTACTGAAATAGAATTTTTTCGATTCGCTTGTCAGATTCTTAACCTTGCGCTCAAGATGCTTTCTGATCGGGTCTGATTCGGGAGCCTTGGTGAGGGCCTGACGATAGACATGCAGAGCCTTGGCGTCGTCTTTCATCTTTTCATAGCAGTCGGCCAGCGGCACATAGGCCTTCAGATAGTTCGAATTCAGCTGAATAACAGTGCGAAAATAGTTGGCCGCTGCATTAAAATTGCCGGCCGAAAATTCGACCAGCCCCAGATTGAAATGCGATTTGAAGAAGCCCGGTTCGAGCCGGATCGCCGCATTGAAATGGTTGCTGGCTTCAGAATGACGCCCGGCTTTGTAGAGCGACCAGCCCAACGAGTCCTGAAAACTTGCCGAGTTCGGCTGCAATTCAACGGCACGCTGGCAGAGGGCAACGGCCTTCGCCGGCTCGGTTCCAGAGTTCGCGAGCAGATAACCCAGATTGTTAAGCGCCGACGGATAATCGGGTTTGAGGTTCAAGGCCCGCTCGTAGGCACGGGCAGCATTGCGCAGATCACCGGTCTTTTCGAAGGCAAAGCCAAGGTTGTGAAATGCTTCGGCGATGTCAGGACGAAGTTTTACCGCCCTGGTAAGGTCGGTGACGGCCTCAACGTAATTTCGCTCCTGCAGCTTTCCCGTGCCGCGCACATAGAGCTTCATGCCTTCGTCCTGATAACCAGGCAGAGCATCAAACGAAAGGGAAAAAGCAGGAATGGTCAGAAAAAGCACCAGAAAACCGGTAAACACTAGCCTTTTCATGATTTGCCTCCTGTAAATGGCACCAATTTATGATTTTTCCCTATGTGTATCGGCACATTTAACTATTCTCAGCAACTTTTTTTGCCGGCTATAGAAAAAGTAACCCGGCTGACAGGGCACGCCATCGAATCGGCGTTAAATAATCGATATGGTCTTATATTGCATTTGCACTGACCAAAAGTTCCGTGTATTCTTGCAGCTGACTGAAAAAATTGTCAGGGAGGAAAGTTCATGAGCGCAAAAAAAACCAGGATTGTGGCGACCCTCGGCCCGGCATCTTCCGCACTTGAGACCGTTGAACAACTTATTCTGGCGGGCGTCAATGTCTTTCGCCTGAATTTTTCACATGGCACCCACGACAGCCACCGCGCTGCAATTGCCACGATCCGCGAGGCTTCCGAAAAGACCTGCCGTTACGTGGCTATCCTCGGCGACCTTTGCGGCCCGAAAATCCGCATCGGCAAGTTCCCCGGCGGCCCGATCGAACTGAAAGCCGGCGACTCATTCTTCCTCAGCGAAAACCCTGACGAACCTGGCAGTCAGAGCGGCATTGGCACTTCATACCCATATCTCACCAAAGACCTGCACCCTGGCAGCATCTTGCTGCTTGACGACGGCAACCTGACCCTCGAAGCGGTCGCAGTCGAAAACAATCGCATTAACTGCCGCGTTATCGATGGCGGGGTTCTTAAAGACAAAAAGGGCCTGAGTATGCCAGGCGCGACTCTGAGTATTGAGACCATAACTGCCAAAGACCGTGACGATCTTGAATTCATGATCGCGCAGCAGCTTGACTTTGTCGCCCTGAGCTTCGTCAGAAAGGCCCGCGACCTGATCGAACTGCAAAAGTTGGTTGGCGCGGCACCCCTGCGCATTATCGCCAAGATCGAAAAACCTGAAGCGCTCGACGAGATCGATCGCATACTCGATTATTGTGAAGGCATAATGATCGCCCGGGGCGACCTCGGCGTCGAAATGCCCATTCAAAAAGTGCCGGCTGTGCAGCGCCAGCTCCTCGAAAAATGTGGCCGGCGCGGAAAAACTGTTATTACCGCGACCCAGATGCTTGAATCAATGATCGATTGCCAGCGCCCGACCCGTGCCGAGACCACCGACGTTTTCAACGCCATTATCGAAGGCTCTGATGCGGTAATGCTTTCGGGTGAAACCGCCGCCGGCAAATACCCCGTTGAAGCAGTTAAAATGATGGCCGCCATCGCCGAAGAAGCCGAAAAAATCAAAAGCGACAACAATGATCGCATCAACAATCTGCTCCCCGAAGTCGGCAACGCCATTGAAGAAGTCATGGCGCACGCTGCCTGCGAAGCGGCAATGAATGCAGATGCCAGGGCCATCGTTCCGTTTACCCACAGTGGCAATACCGCCCTCCACATCTCAAAATATCACCCGCCCACCCCGGTTTTTGCACTGACTCCGCGTGAGGGCACCTGTCGACGCCTGGCCCTCAGCTGGGGCGTAACGCCTCTGATAGTCAAAGACATGCGTAACACCGATGAAATGATCGAAATGTCAGAAAAAACACTCAAAGACCTTGGAATCGTCAAACCCGGCGATGTCATCGTCATCGTTGCTGGCGTGCCACTCGGCGTCAAAGGCAACACCAACCTGATGAAACTGCACCGCATCAAATAGCGACGCCGCGCCCCATCGCTGAGCGACACGCCTTTGCGGGCAAAAAATTCGCTGACCCGGCCTTTACGGGTGTGACAAACATGAACAGTCAGTATTCTGCTCATGTTTGTCAGAATAGCGGCTTCGGCGTGGGTTTTTAAAAACCGTAATTTTGGGGCGACAGGCTGACAAAAAAGATAGACTTAACGTCGTGCGGGCAAGCGATAGGGGGCGTCAGTTAGCGTTATCGGCCTCTTCATCGCTGATGAAGTAGTAGCCACATTTGTCGCGGGTATGCGGGAACATATCTTCTTCACTGTATGGGTAAATCTTGCAGACGTCAGGCTTGGTTTCGTGAATGCGGCATAGCTGCATACCATTTTTTTCGAAAAGAAATGGGCAGGGAAACGACGACTTGCAGCAGGCACCACAGCCAAGGCACTCCCCGCGCCTCTTCTTCAGACCCTCATCAATGACGTGTTTCTTCAGCAGCAGCAAATAGCGCCTTTTGACCTGCATCTTGAACGAGGTAATAACCTTTTTATAAACTTTCTGCATCTGAACTCCCAAAAATCAAACAGGGTACCTGATTATAATTCCAGTTGGCACTCTGGTCAACATTTTGAAAAATCGGCTCAGAGTTTGAAAAAGCCACGGATTCTGCGAAGTATCGCAGCCTTGGCAACGGTTTCATCGGCCTGTTTCTGGCTGGCTACCTTGCTTTCATGGTGGTCGGCAACAATCTGGGTATTGCGACTGCTGCGTTCGG